>DATCKI010000138.1:0-13681 GCA_036562365.1 Bacteroidia bacterium
AGTCAACATTTACTTGTGTTATACTTGCACGTAAAGCGTCAATTTCTCCGTTAGTAAACTCAACTGTACCCCAAGCATCAACAGTACCAGTGATATTTGTAGAACGTTTAATACGTACAGAGTCAATTTTTACGTTAATATTGCTTCCTAATAATGTTACAGTAGTATCAATTCCTAAATAGAATTGCTCTTGGAAGTTATAGCTACCACTAATATTGTCGCCATATTCTAATGGGAAGTTAATAATAGAAAATGCAGGAGAGAATTGAGCGTCGAAATCCATGCCATTGAAAGACTGAGTTGTACCTACAGCTTCAATACCACTGTTCGACTTATTTAAATAAATTACATTTCCGTTTTCGATTTGAGCTAAATTAGCATTAGGAAAACTAGAACCACTTGGCAAAGTAGATGGGTCAACAAAGTTGATAGTTCTGTTTGAAACTTCATTTAGTGAAGTAAAATCCCATGTTTTGTTGGTACCAGGAGTACCTAAATCTAAATTGCTTGGTGGTGCATCGTCAGTACTAATAACTACATTGTCACCTACTGAAGCAAAATCACCAACTCCTAAAGAGGTTTGAGCTTGTAAAGCTGTTAAAGTACCTAATGATACAATACCTAGTAATAGTTTTTTCATATTTTTAATTAATTTCTAAACATCAAATATAAGATTTTTTTAGATAATACTTGTTAAAGCTATTTTTTAAATTTTTAGTTTTGCATTAACTAACCCATCTAAACAAGTGCCGTATAAAGAAATTCCATCTCAAGAGTTAAAAATCTATTACCCTATAGGGGAAGTAGCTGAAATGCTTGATGTAAGCGTTTCTCTGATACGTTATTGGGAAAAAGAGTTCGACGTTTTAAATCCTACTCGAAATAAAAAAGGTAATCGTTTCTTCACGAAAAAGGACTTGGAAATTATTAAACGCATTCACCATTTAGTTAAAGTGCAAGGTTTAACCCTTGATGGTGCTAAAAAATGGCTGGAAGAAAACGAACAAAAGGAAGCTAAACGTTTTCAATTAGTTCAACGTCTCGAAAATATTAAAAGCGAACTAGAAAATTTACGCAAAATAGTTGAATAATTTACTACTTTGTTACATTTGCGTAAACACTTTAACATGAAACAAATCTTGATGAGTTTAGTTTTGTTAGCTACTATCTCTGTTTCTACAGCAGAAGCTAAAAAGAAGAAAGTACAATTAGTGGAAATTAAAACTTCTTATGGAACTATGGTGGTTTATTTATATGATGAAACACCTGGGCACAAGAAGAATTTCTTAGAATTAGCGAAAAGTGGATTTTATAATGGTACTACTTTCCATCGTGTAATTCATAAATTTATGATTCAAGGTGGAGATCCTAATACTAAGTCTGCAGATTCGGCACACCTAGTTGGTCAGGGTGGTCCTGGTTACACCATCGACGCAGAAATTATACCTGGCTTAATACACCGTAAAGGCGTTTTAGCGGCAGCACGTATGCCCGACCACATGAACCCAACTAAAGCCAGTAGCGGCTCTCAATTCTATATTGTGCAAGGTCAAATTTTAAGTAACGATGAATTGGAAATGGCCATACGCCGCAGAAAAATGATTGACCCTAATTTTGACTATACACCCGAACAAAGAGAAATTTATAAAACAATAGGCGGTACTCCTTGGTTAGACGGTGAATATACCATCTTCGGAGAAGTAATTTCTGGAATGGAAGTAATTGATGAAATTGCTAAAGTAAAAACCGTTATTAACGACAAACCTGCTGAGGATATTAAAATGGAGGTTAACATAATTGAACTTAGCGAAAAAGATATTCAAAAGAAATACAACTTTAAACTTCCTAATACGGAAAGTAAAAAGTAATTTATGCGGAAGGCTACTTGAAAAAGTAGCCTTTATTTTTTGTGTCGGATTTGGTCTCGGAAAGAGGTAAAATCTATACCCTTACACTTTTTAAAGAATTTTGAAAAATGTGCAGGATCGTCGAATCCTAATGTGAAAGCCGTTTCTTTGGTATTCATATCACTATGCGTAGCATACCGCATAGCTTCAAGTATTATACGGTTTTGTATATGTTCTTTTGCACTTCTGCCACTGCTTTCTTTAATTACTTCATTCAAATAATTAGGTGTAATATTTTGCATAGCGGCATACTCAGCTACTTTATGTACTTGTTGGAAGTTTTGCTCTAAATTTTCTAAGAATTGTTGTAAAATTCTATTATCAGAATGTAATTCGAAGTCCCAGTTTTTATCGCAACCTTTAATTCTGCTACATTCAATTAAGAATTGTTTGATATAAGTAGCTGCCATTTCTATATGAAAAGCTTTACTGGGGTCACTTTCGGCTTGTGCCATTTTGCACAAAGTATTTAGTCGTTCGAATTGATTTTCTGGAATTAACAAAGGTTCAGCCTGCGCATAACCAGTAAATAAGCCTAAGGCCTTCATAAATCGATTGGTTATGCCGCAACTTTCCAAAAAATTTACATTGAATAAAAATAACCAACCTTTAATACCAGGATTATTTTTGAACCAATGTACTTGTTGTGGGCTAACAAAGTGAACGTAGCCTTTTTCAATAGGAAAATCTTTAAAATCTATTTGATGCACTCCACTACCTTCATGAATCCATATTACCGTAAAGAAATTATGACGGTGAGGTTGACCTTCTTTTTTCTTTTTCTTGCGGTCTTCTTCCTCTAGGGTTTTAACTATGAATTCGGATTGAAGATTAATTTCTGGTATGCGTAAATGTTCACCTGTTAACATATGGTATTATCCGATAGTTTTAGTAAATATAACATTTCTAACCGAAATTAATCACTAATTTTGATGTGTGTACATTACACAAGAATTAATTCTATAAAATTATGAGAACTATCATCTTAACATGTTTCATTGCAATGTCGAGTACTTTTGCAATGGCTGGAAATCAATCTGCGCAAGCCAATACCAACGTAAATAAATTACTGACTCAATTCACAAAAAGCTTAAATAGTGGAGCTTTTAATGATGCGTGGTCAAGCGGAGGTTCAAAAGCTTTTTCTAAAGAAATGAAAAGTGCTACTACAGCTGGAGCTTTGGGTACTGCATTATCTGGTTTAGTTCAAAATTACATGGTCGACTCAGCCTTTAAAACAGGATGGAGCACTGTAAAAGATAAATGGATTAAGGACACAAAAACAGCTAGTACCATATCAACTGTGGCAGGTAGTCTTTTAACACTTGAAAGTTATATAGACCCATCTATGTTCACTAAGAAATGGCCTATGGTTCAACCTTATTGGAGAAGTGCTCTTCAAACTTTAGCTTCTTAATTATATCATAAAAGAAAAGGGATTCAAATTTGAATCCCTTTCTCATGTAATAATTTATCTTTTCCCGAAGGTCGGGCAATCACATTTCTTACTGGTAGTACAGCTTTGCATGCTTCCAATTCCTAAAAATATTGCTCCAAGCAATAAGAATTTGATAATGGTATTCTTTTTCATGTATTTCAAAGTTATGAAAGTTTTATTGTTTTTCAAATCTTAAAAAATATTCATTACCTAAACGTGGTTTTATCGACTTATTGCATATTTCGCATGTTAAGGTTTTAAAATAAGGAGCAAAATAGTGTTCATATTCCTCCCAATTTCCTCCAAATGGAGGGCCTTCATGGGTGAATTCACGCGCAAACCATAAGCCCGCCAAAGTGCCCTTAGACTTTAATAAAGTGTGCATTTTTCTTGCATATTCTCCTCTTAAACTTCTGTCAATGGCACAAAAGAAGGTTTGTTCTATAATTAAATCGTACGAAGCGTTGTGTTCGAAAAAGTCTTCCATCAGAATTTGTTCTATAGGGAAGTTTGGATTTCTATTCAAAAAGTTTTGAATAGGCAATTCGCTAAAATCGAGCAGAAAAACATTCTTAAAACCAAGATTAAATAAAACTTCTACTTCGTAGGCATTTCCGGCACCAGGAATTAAAATCTTCGTATCAAAATCGAAATTTTCCTTTACGAAATCAATAATTGCAGGCGAAGCGAAACCAATATCCCATTGCGTTTGGGCTTTTAGGTAGCGTTCAGTCCAATACCGAGCATTTAGCATTATACTAAATCTTTACGTTTTAATTGTACCACATTTTCTACGTGGTGAGTATGTGGAAACATATCTACTGGTTGAACTTTTGTTACAACGTAATTTTCAACCAACATAGCTAAATCTCTAGCTTGAGTTGCCACATTGCAGCTTACATAAACTATAGTTTTAGGGTTAAGACGAAGTAGGGTTTTAACCACATCTTCGTGCATGCCTGCGCGTGGTGGGTCGGTAATAACTACATCTGGGACTCCGTGTTTTGTAATAAATTCTTGGTTCAAAACATCTTTCATGTCGCCAGCATAGAAATCAAGATTTTCTAAGCCATTCAATTCTTTATTCACAAATGCATCTTCAACGGCTTCAGGTACATATTCTACCCCAACTACTTTTTTTGCAGAATCAGCAATATAACACGCAATAGATCCAGTTCCGGTATACAAATCGTATACCATTTCAGAACCTGTTAATTCAGCAAATTCTTTAGTGTATTTATAAAGTAATTCAGCTTGTTGTGTATTAGTTTGAAAGAAAGATTTAGGACCAATTTTATATTGAACACCACTTAAATTTTCTATTATAAAATCTTTACCGTGGAATACATGCACATCAAGATCGTATATAGTATCGTTCTTTTTATTATTGATAACATAGAGTAGGGAAGTAGTATCAGGGAATTGTTCCAATAAACTTCCTAACATGTTATTTATAAGTTCTTGGTTATTTTCGGTGAATGCTATGAGAACCATTTTTTCGCCAGTATTGGCAATACGGATTAAAATAGTTCTAAGCATACCTTCTTGGTTACGGATGTGAAAGAACGAAATATCGTTTTGAATAGCATAGTTTCGCACCCAATTACGCACATCATCGCCCCAAGAATTTTGTAGATGACAAGATTCAATATTTAAGATTTTGTCGAATTTTCCGGGTATATGAAGTCCAATTCCACGGCGTTCAAATTCTTCGCCCGACTGAATTTGTTCGTTAGTTAACCAAGCGAAATCTGTGAAACCATATTCCATTTTATTGCGGTAGCGGAAAATATTTTGGCATCCTGCAATAGGTTGAATAGGCGGGAATGGGAATTTTCCGATACGTTGGAAAGCATCGAGGACCCATTGTTGTTTATAAGAAAGTTGGACTTCGTATTTAAGGTCTTGGCGAGCGCAACCACCACAAATGCCGAAATGGCTACAAGCTGGTTGAGTACGAAGTTCAGAATATTTATGAAAATTTATAGCTTCAGCTTCGGCAAAACTAGATTTAGAGCGGGTAATTCTAAGGTCTACTACATCGCCTGGTACGGCATTTTTAATAAAAATAGCTTTACCATCTGGTTTTGCAACGGCTTTACCTTCAGCAGCAAGGTCAGTGATCTCAATATTTGGGAGTATAATCTCCTTCTTTTTTTTCATTGCTGCAAAAATATAGAAAGCATGGGAATTTTGAATAATAAATTAAAAATTGAAAATAAGCATCCTATCAAAGCTTAGTTTTTTATATTTGCCCAAAGAATATAAAATTATATGCCATATCTATTCACATCAGAATCAGTATCAGAAGGGCATCCAGACAAGGTTGCAGACCAAATTTCAGATGCATTAATTGATAACTTTTTAGCTTGGGATCCAGAGTCAAAAGTTGCTTGTGAGACCTTAGTTACTACTGGTCAGGTAGTTTTAGCAGGTGAAGTTAAGTCGGCTGCGTATTTAGATGTACAAGAAATCACTCGTGGTGTAATTCGTAAAATCGGATATACCAAAAGCGAATATATGTTCGAAGCTAATTCATGTGGTATTTTATCTGCCATACATGAACAAAGTGCCGACATAAATCGTGGAGTTGATAAAAAGAAAAAAGAAGATCAAGGTGCTGGTGATCAAGGAATGATGTTCGGTTATGCTACTAACGAAACCGATAATTTCATGCCTTTAGCATTAGATTTATCTCATAAATTACTGATAGAACTTGCTGCATTACGTCGTGAAAACAAAGACATTAAATATCTTCGTCCAGATGCTAAAGCTCAAGTTACTTTAGAGTATGATGATAATCATAACCCAGTTCGTATTGATACGATTGTAATTAGTACGCAACACGATGAATTTGTTACTGCTAAAACTGATAAAGCAGCAGATGTTGCAAAAGCAGAAAAAGCAATGTTAGATAAAATCTACAAAGACATTGTTACGATTTTAATTCCACGTGTTAAAAAGAAATATCCGAAGTATAAAGCCTTATTTAACGATAAAATTAAGTTCCATATTAATCCAACTGGTAAATTCGTGATCGGTGGTCCACACGGAGATACGGGTTTAACTGGACGTAAAATTATCGTAGATACTTATGGTGGACGTGGAGCACACGGTGGTGGTGCATTCTCAGGGAAAGATCCTTCAAAAGTTGACCGTTCTGCAGCTTATGCAACACGTCATATTGCTAAAAACATGGTAGCTGCTGGTTTATGCGACCGCGTGCTTGTTCAAGTTTCTTACGCAATTGGTGTGAAAGAACCTATGAATATCTTCGTTGATACCGAGGGTACTGCGAAAGTTAAAATGACCGATGGTGAAATCGCTAATAAAATTGCTAAGATTTTTGATATGACTCCTTATGGAATCGAAACTCGTCTTAAACTTAGAAATCCAATCTATAGCGAAACTGCTGCTTATGGCCACTTCGGTAAAGATGCTGAAACCGTGACTAAAGTATTCACTCGCCAAGAAGGAATGAAAAAAGTTGAGAAAAAATTAAAAGTGGAGCTTTTCACTTGGGAGAAATTAGATTATGTTTCTGCCATTAAAAAAGCTTTTAAATTAAAATAATTTCTTAGACCATTTTATGCCGGTACCACACTGTGGTGCCGGTTTTTCTTTTTATAGACCTTGATAGAATTTATCGCAAATTATTCCTTGTTTGTCGAATATAAAGTATAACACATTGACTTAAATTTTAACTTTACCATATACAAATCTAATAACATGAATAACTTCTGGAAAACTTTCTTTGGCTCGGCATTAGGTTCTATTGTAGGCATAATGGCTACAGGACTAATCTTTTTGTTTGGCTTCTTTATGCTTATTGGCTCGGTTGTGAGCGGCTCTGGAGAACAAACTTCTAAATCGATAGATAAAACCTCTGTTTTATACCTAGATTTAAAGTATGAGTTAAATGATAAAACTAATAATGATCCATTTGAAAATATTTCTTCTGGAAAAATTTCAAGTACGGTTAAACCTGGGTTATACGACTTATTAAGCGTTTTAAAGCACGCCTCTTCAAACGATAAAATCACTGGTATCTTCTTAGATATCTCTGATATAACTGCTGGTATGGCTATTACAGAAGAATTACGCCAAGGTATTGTTCAATTCAAAAACTCTGGAAAATTCGTTTATACCTATGCTGATGTTTTAACTCAAAAAGGGTTATATCTTGCATCAGCAGGCGATAAGATTTATTTAAATCCAGCTGGTGATGTGGAATTTAAAGGTTTAAGTACTACTTTCCTTTCTTTCAAAGGCTTATTGGATAAATTAGGGGTGAAAGCTGAAGTATTCCGACCAGATGGAAATAAATTTAAAAGTGCTGTTGAGCCTTTCTTACTTGAAAAAATGAGTCCAGAAAATCGTGCTCAAACTTTCCAATTCTTAAATACAATTTGGAATTCTATGCTGAACGACTTTAGCGAATCTCGTTCTATTAGCGTAGAAGAACTTGGAAGAATTGCAGATGAATTAGCTATGTATAATACCTATAAAGCGGTTGAATTACATATGGCTGATAGTATTTTATATCGCGACCAATTTGTGGATTTATTAAAAGCTAAATCTGGTCTACAAGCTAAAGATAAATTGAAATTGGTTTCACCAGGAGAATACTATGAAATGTATAAAGCTGCCATGAACACCGAAAACAAAAAAGACCTAATTGCAGTTGTATTTGCAGAAGGTGAGATTGTTTATGGTGATGGTGACAATAAGACTATATCTGATAAAAATTTAGGAACTCAGCTTAAAAAAGCAAGAGAAGATGATAAAGTTAAAGCCGTAGTTTTACGTGTAAACTCACCTGGTGGTAGCGCTTTAGCTTCAGAAATATTATGGAGAGAAGTAGAACTTACTAAAGCTAAGAAACCTGTAATTGTTTCTATGGGTAATTATGCAGCATCTGGTGGATATTATATCTCATGTGGAGCGAATAGGATCTTCGCTGATAATAGTACTCTAACAGGCTCAATTGGGGTATTCGGTATGTTGTATAATGCACAAGGTTTCTTAAATCAGAAGTTAGGAATTACTACCGATACTGTAAAAACAAATGCATATAGCGACTTTTTCTCATTTGCTAGAAATATGGAAAATGCAGAAAGAGAATACTTAAATCGTAGCGTTACTGACGTGTATAAATTATTCTTACAACGTGTTTCAGAAGGACGTAATTTGGATTTAAATTATGTTGATAGCATTGCACAAGGAAGAGTATGGGCTGGAAAAGATGCGATTAATATTGGTTTAGTGGATGAAATTGGAAATCTTGAAGCGGCTATTAATTATGCAGCTAAGTCAGTAGATTTAAGTGATTTTGGAATTAAAACCCTTCCAGAGAAAACTGATTTCTGGCAAGCATTATTAAATGATGGTAAGAAAGATGCTGTAGATGTAATGGTTAAGAAGAATTTAGGAGAAGGATATTACATATTAGAAGGTTTCAGAAGTTTAGAGCAAACCAAAGGTGTTCAAGCTCGTATGCCATTCAATATGGAAATTAAATAGTTTGTTTTTTATACCTTTTAGAAGCAGGCATTCAAATTTTGGATGCCTGCTTTTTTTGTGCATTACATCGAAAATTTTGTACCTTGCCTTTGATTATGCTGAACTTTTGGGTTAAACAATATCTCAAAACTTGTATCCCTGCTATTCAGAGACATTATAAAGATCCTGAAGCATTGCAAGGTAGGGTGTTCAAGGAGCTAATTACGTCAGGGGTTTTTACTCGCTTCGGACGTGACCATGGCTTTGCATCTATACGTAATTACGAACAGTTTAGACGCTATGTGTCTATTCAAAATTACGATTCTCTTAAAGGGTATATAGAGGAAATGATGCTGGGTAAGTCGAATGTACTTTGGCCCGGCGATATACGTTGGTTTGCTAAAACTAGCGGTTCTGCCGAGGATAGAAGTAAGTTCATACCCGTTAGTAAACAAGCTATTCAAGATAATCATTTCAAAGCTGGAAAAGATGTGCTGGCTATATACGCTTATCAAAATCCTAATACTAAAATCTTTAGTAATGGGGGCAGGAGCATGATTCTTGGAGGTAGTAAAAAAGTACACGAACTAAATAGATATACCAAAGTTGGGGATGTTTCTGCCGTACTTTTAAGTAATTTATCTCCTATAGCCGATTATTTTCGTGCGCCTCGTAGAAGCGTTGCTTTAATGGATGATTGGAACTTGAAGCTCGATAAAATGGTGAAGGAATTAGTCGATGTTAATGTTACCAATATTTCAGGAGTACCTTCTTGGATGTTGGTCCTTCTCAAAAAAATAATGGAATATAAAGGCGCCGAATCTATTTTAGATGTTTGGCCTAATTTAGAATTATTTGCACATGGAGCCGTAAAATTCGAACCCTATCGTGAACAATTCAAACAAATTATTCCTAAAGAAGATTTCTTTTATCTAGAAACATATAACGCCTCAGAAGGTTTCTTTGCAATTCAGGATGTGAAAGGTAGAAGCGATATGCTTTTAATGTTGAATTATGGCATTTTCTACGAATTTATTCCTATGGATAAATTGAATGAACCAGATGCGGCTATCTCCATTTTCGACGTAAAACCAGGGGTGAATTATGCAATGGTAATTTCTACCAATTCTGGATTATGGCGTTATATGATTGGAGATACAGTTCGATTTACTTCTCTATATCCATTCAGAATAGAAATTACTGGACGTACTAAACACTTTATTAATGCTTTTGGGGAAGAGTTAATGATCGACAACACAGAAAAGGCTATCCGTGAAGCATGCTTAGCAACTGGTGCTGCAATTGTAGATTATACTGCAGCTCCTATTTTCATGTCGAACGACGGTACAGGAGGCCACGAATGGCTTATTGAATTTGATGTTGAGCCGAACGATTTAAATAAGTTTGCAACAATTTTAGATGAAAGCCTTAGAGCTTTAAACTCCGATTATGACGCCAAACGTTTTGGTAATTTAACCTTGCGTTTTCCTATAGTGAAGTCTGTTCCTAAAGGAACTTTCAATAAATGGTTAAGTTCAAAAGGACGTTTAGGTGGACAAAATAAAGTACCTCGTTTGAGCAATGATAGAAAGTATGTCGAAGAAATTTTAAATATGGATTAAAATATGAGATCCATTTTATTCCTCCCATTTTTTCTATTTATGAGCAATATTTTTGCTCAAAGTAACTTAAAATTAATCTATACTATTAGTCATAATAACCTACAGAAAGTGGCTGTAGATAATTTATTGAATGTATATAGTTTAACTGATACAGAAATTAAAAAGTATAATCGTCAAGATACCTTATTTACTCGTTTTTCTGAGTTGAATTATGGAGAGATATATAGTGCCGACTTCTCAAATCCAATGCGTATAACAGTCTTTTATAGAGACTTTAATAAATTAATAATTCTAGATAATACGCTAAATTATTTACGTAATCCTATCGATTTAATTGAAGATGGATATAATCAGATACATGCAGTTTGTTCTTCGTACGATGGTGGGATTTGGATGTATTCAAGAGAAAATTTCACTTTAAATAGATATACAATAAACTTTCAGAAGGATAGAACGGTTCCAAATTTGAATACGATTATAGATCCAGAATTAGAAGTGGTTTCTATGTTAGAAAAAGACAATAAGTTATATCTTTTAGCTGATAATGGAACCTTATATATCTTCGATATATTTGGGGCATATATAAAATCACTACCTATAGGGATAGAGAGAGAATTCGCTGTATTTTCAAATATAGTATATTGGTTAAAAAATGATGAACTAAATGCATACGATTTATCGATGTTTGTAGAACGTAGAATTAGTTTACCCATAAAGGGTGTTAAGGGCTTTTCTTTACACTCAAATAGGGTAGTTTTACTAACAACTGATAAATTGGCTGTGTATTCCATAGAAAATTAATTATCTTCGTACGCTCCTTATTTAAAGATATAGAATTATGCACATCGCGGTAGCTGGAAATATAGGCTCAGGAAAAACAACTTTAACAGGATTACTTGCTAAACACTTCAATTGGGAAGCCCATTTCGAAGATGTAGATGATAATCCATATTTGAACGATTTTTATGAGGACATGCAACGTTGGAGTTTCAACGTTCAGATTTATTTCTTGAAAAGCCGTTTCAATCAAATTGTAGAATTCCGTAAAAGCGGTAAAAACGTTATACAAGATCGTACAATCTACGAAGATGCTCAAATCTTCGCCCCTAACCTTAATGGTATGGGTTTACTTTCTACTCGCGATTTTAATAACTATATGGAGATGTTTAAATTGATTAGTCAATTTGTATCTCCGCCCGATTTATTAATCTATTTAAGAGCTTCTGTACCTACTTTAGTTCGTAATATCCAAAATCGTGGTCGTGATTATGAAAATAATATTCGTATCGACTACTTAAAACGTTTGAATGAACGTTACGACGCTTGGATTTCTACTTATACCGAAGGTAAATTATTAATCATCGATGTGGATGAAAATGAATTTGCTACAAAACCAGAGGATTTAGGTAAAATTGTTGAGAAAATTCAAGCCGAAATTAACGGTCTTTTTTAGTAGTTTTCGGACATTCCATCATTAAGATTTCAACTCGTCGGTTTAAACGCATTTCTGATTCAGTTCTGGCGTGCGGATAAACCATGCGCGTATTACTGAAGCCCTTAAAGCTGATATTCTCTTTCTTAAACCCCATTTGTAACATGCGTTTATAAATGACGAATGCTCTATCGTCTGATAATTTTTGCAATTCTCTTTGAGATTTGCCTATTAATACTGTTGTTGGAGCATTTACATGTCCATGTATCTCAAAACAGGCATCTTTTTCATCTTTAATGGAATTTAAATAGTCTGTTAAAACCCTTTCACTCTCAGGAAGTAATACAGCTTGGTCTCCATGGAAAAGTAAATTCTCTAAACGAATAAATCGTTTTAAATAAATGGGTGTTAAGTACACTGTATAAACACCTTCGTTAGGTAATTGTACCAGCGTGTCTTTATAATTTTCGGCACTAAATGTATTTCCAACTTGCTTATAATTATTAATAGTTTCTTGTGTAACTATGTCTTTTACAATTATTTTAACTTTCGATTTGATAGGGGCTTCCTCCTTATATTCCTCTATTGCCACAGGTAATTCTTTATGTGTTGCAAATACCTTTACGCCTCTATGGTTAGCATTATCTGCTTCATTAGGATTATTAGCATCTCCAAAATATTGAATTTGTACGTTCCTTCTTAAATTTTCAGGAATAGTACTCACAAAAGCTTCCGCTCTTTTTTTACTCAATTTTAAATTGTACTCACTAGAACCTGGGCCACTACTATACGCATGTATATGCACGCGTTGGTATTGGTTCCAATCTATTTTATATACAGACGCAGGATTTTTATATGAATTATATTCGTAAGATATAAACAGAGTATCTGTTTGAGCTTGAGTAAATAAGGGGAAAAGTATCCCCCAAAGTATGAGGTGGAAAAGTTTAGGTATATGCATAAATATTATAACGTAAAATATTCTTGAAAATTATATAAAAAGTATGTCACTTTTTCAAAGCAATACTTCAGTAAGAATAAATTCGTTCCAAATGTCATTAATCTTTACTTAATTCGTAATTTTGTACTCGAAAATCATGGCTGTATTAAGTTTAGAAGATAATACGAATGCATTTTGTTGCTATCACTTACCAGGAACAAGTTCCATTAATTTGGCCATTCTGGGTGATAAGCAAAATGCTATGCCGCTCCAAGCCTATTTTACAGCACAAGAATTTGATTTTTACAAAAAAAACGATTTCCAATATTTCCCTTTATTAAATGTGCAGTCAATCCCTCTCGAAAAGGCTGAATTAGTATTGC
Source organism: Bacteroidia bacterium (assembly GCA_036562365.1). Lineage (GTDB taxonomy): Bacteria > Bacteroidota > Bacteroidia > CAIKAF01 > CAIKAF01 > JACVCJ01. The sequence continues at coordinate 13,225 of DATCKI010000138.1, forward strand.
CACACTTGAAATTAGGAGATTTTAATGGAAACGAAGTTACTAAACAAGATTTTATCAATTTTGTTAATCTAGCTAAAGAAGAGATAAAAAAAGGAAGCTATCGTAAAGTGGTAGCCTCTAGAACTCATTTTGTTCCATATACTCAATTACCAAATTTCTCAACGGCTTTTTTAAAGCTTTGTAAAGCATATCCCAATTCATTTGTTTGTTTTTATGCACATCCAGAATTAGGAATGTGGATTACTGCAAGTCCAGAATTATTCTTGAAAATTCAAGGAAATTCAATAGAAACAGTTTCGTTAGCAGGTACCAGATCAGGAGTTGCAGCCGATGAACCTTGGGGTTATAAAGAATTAGATGAGCAAGAAATTGTAAGTATATACCAAGAAGAACTATGGAAAAGAGTAGGGGTTAAGAATGTTGAAATTGATGGGCCAGCTGTGCTTGATCTTAGGTC
>DATCKI010000143.1:0-10995 GCA_036562365.1 Bacteroidia bacterium
TTTATAGGCAGTAGCAGCACCAACTATACCACCACCAACAACTATTATATCAAAATCTAATGTGCTCAATTTTATCAAAATTTTATGCGAAATTACTTAGATAATCGGCAATTTCCCGTTTTTTTTAACAAAGGTTTTCAACTTTTTTGGGTAGGTAATTAACAAATGTCCTATATACCACTACTTTTGTGGATTTCTTTTAACTTTATACTAAGAAAAATTAACGATTTATGAAGTCTGAAAAAGGGTTAGAATACACAATTTTAGGTGAAGGTACTCCCATTGTTTGGGTGCATGGACTTTGCGAGAATTATGAAATGTGGTTTGATTGTTTAAAAGCCTTACCTAACTTTAAACATATACTTCTCAATTTACCAGGATGTGGTAATTCTGCTCCATGGGTTGATTTTAGCTTGAATGATATTGTAAGCGAATTGATTTCTATTTTAAATTCTCATAATATTACTCAAGCGCATTTTATTGGGCATAGTATGGGCGGTTATGTGGGATTAGAACTTATTCATCAAACTAATATTTGTAAGGCAATTTTCTTAGTTAATTCATCGGCATATGCTGATAGTGAAGAGAAAAAGAAAAATAGGGAAAGGGGAGTGCAAGTTTTGTTGCAAAACAGAGAATTATATATGCTTGAATTCTTTAAAAATCTTTATTCCGAAGAATTTAAGCAAAAGCATATGGATGTAGTTCGTTCGCAGTACGAAGCCTCAAAATCAATTCCTATCGATACTGTAATTGCTACCATGCGTTCTTTGATGCACCGATCAGATCATGAAGAAACTTTAAAACAAGCTACTTTACGTAAAATTTTTATTGCAGGTTCTGAAGATGCAGTAATTCCGCTACCAGATATAGAAAAACAAGCCCGCAATACGGGCTCTGAATTATTTGTGATGATGGGCTGTGGACATGTAAGTCCCATAGAACAACCCCAAGAATTTATTGCGATTCTTAAGAATTTACTCTACTAAAATAAATTTACATTGTCGAGCATAATAAAGTAGATCATATAAAAAATAGCGTAGATAAAAGTAGCGGCAAGTACACCTTTACCAGTTTGCTCCATTCGGAGTTTTATCATGTAATAACGGAAGGTTAAAACATTAATACCAACACCGATAACGAGTTTAGTTCCATCTTTCATGATGAATTCTTTATCTAATCGAATCGCGAAATAATGATCTATTGCGTAGATTATAGCAAAAACAAATGCTGGGACTAATAAACCTAAAGATAATCCAAGTTTAAAATCGTCTTTTTTTAGACCTTTTTGATTTTTAGGTGGAGCTATTTGGTTCATAATCTTTATTTAAATTCTTGGTTTAATCTTTCTAACATTTTGTAATCAGTAAGGTCGAACTGTGCAGGAACGAGTGACACATAATTATGTTTTAAAGCGTATTCGTCGCTATCTTCACCTTTGTCCATAACATTAAAAACGCCAGTTAGCCAGTAATAGGTTCCTCCTCTAGGGTCTTTTCTTTCGTCTAATTCTTCATCCCAATGAGCTTTAGCTTGGCGACAAATTTTAATTCCTTGGATATTATCGCCTTTAGGGATATTAACGTTGAAACAAGTATGTTTAGGTAAATTGTGTTCTAAAGCGTATTTAATAACTTTAGCAATATATGGGGCACCTGGTTTAAAATCGGCCTTATAGCTATGGTCGCATAAAGAGAAACCAATAGAGGTGTATCCCATAACGGCACCTTCGATGGCAGCCGACATAGTTCCAGAGTAAATTACATTAATAGAAGAATTGGCACCGTGATTGATACCACTAACTATTAGGTCTGGTTTACGAGGTAAAAGCTTATGAACAGCAATTTTTACGCAATCTACAGGGGTTCCGCTGCACGAATAAACTGGGAATTCGAAATCGGAACTTAGGTCGTTGATTTGAATGGGACTATTAAGGGTAACAGCGTGTCCCATACCACTTTGCGGACTATCTGGAGCCACTACAAAAACATCGCCAAATTCTCTTGCAATACGGGTTAGTTCTTTAATTCCAGGGGCAAACACTCCATCGTCGTTTGTTATAAGTATAAGCGGCTTCATTTCCTATTAATTTAAATGCAAAGGTAAAATTGTCTTATTAAACTGCCAATTCGACAATTTATTACTGTCAAGTCTAGTTAATACTTGCTAAATTTGTATTAAATTTGGAATGGTACAATATTTGATTGTATTTTTTAAAAAAGTTTTAGACTATGTTATTCTTAATTGGAATTGTTTTTATGGGTATCAGCCTCTTTGTAGGTTGGAGATTGAAGAGTGCATTTAATAAGTATGCACAGTATCCGTTGAGTAGTGGTTTAACGGGCCGTGATATTGCCGTGAAAATGTTAAACGATAATGGTATTTATGATGTTCAAGTAACAAGTGTTCCAGGACATTTAACTGACCATTATAATCCAGCTAATAAAACTGTAAACCTTAGTCCAGAAGTATATTCTGGTCGTAGTATTAGTGCTGCTGCTGTTGCTGCGCACGAATGTGGACATGCTGTACAACATGCTACGGCATATAAATGGTTAAACTTCCGTTCTAAAATGGTACCTATTGTACAAGTTAGTTCTACCATTATGAATGTGGTGTTTATGACTTCTATGATTTTAGGGTTTGCCTTTAATTTATTTGACTCTAATGTGGTTTTAAGCATTATTGTTGCAGCACAAGGCTTTATTACCTTATTTGCTCTGGTAACTTTACCAGTAGAATTTGATGCAACTAAACGCGGACTTGCATGGATTGAAACTGCTGGGGTAGCATCGGCAGCGGAAATGCCTAAAGCAAGACATGCTTTACGTTTAGCAGCTACAACTTATGTGGTTAATGCTCTTTATGCTATTACTACTCTAATTTATTTCATACTACGTATGACTAGTAGTAGAGATTAATAATATCCTAAATGGTTCAAAAGCGCTTCAGGTTTTACTTGGAGCGCTTTTTTTATGCGAGTTTGTGTGCTTCTTACTTCCATTTTTAAATGACGCTAAATTTGTTTGCCAGATAGTAGCGATTCCCAACAAATAAGAGGCTTATATGTTAAAAAAGCCATTTGAACACTCAAGAAAATCTGAAGTTTTACGCTTAAAAATAAGCTCTTAATTGCATACTGCCAAAATGACCAGGAAATATGTTTTTACCCGCTCTTCCTTCGTATAAAAAGCTTGCCTGTAAATTTTTGCCTATGTTTTGTTGAAGGTTGAAATTCCAAGTTGCATTTAATCCCGTAGCCAGTCCATTCAACATTTCGTAAGAAAGGTTTGTATTGAGCTCTCCATTAAAATCTATCATTACAAAGTTTAATTTAGCAGAAAGCATACCTTGTTTTAAGAAGTTCATATGCGCCTCTATACCTGTATTATGCACCCGTGCAATTTCGCCTCCAAAATCGCTGTAAATTTGTGCTTTGTTCTCTTTATATTGAAATAAATACGAAGCCGAAACTCTCCATTTCGTCTCTTTTTGATAGGTAAATTTATTCTCTGCTTGATAATAAGCTACCGAATAATTTCTATTGCGTAAAAATTCGCTATTATACCGTTTGTTTCCTTTGTCGGCCTTTAATAACCAAGTAATAGCTCGGGTAATATTTAAACGATTTCTAATCTGCCAAGCTTCGTCTTGTCGGCTATCAACTCCATTGGTTAAAAGAGATTTACCTCTAATATCTCTATATTCAATATCAAGGCCCCATTTTCCTTCGTTTCTATTGAAATAGAAGGTGTTTCTAAATGAATAATTTAAATACTGTAAGGTGGTGTCTGAAAATGATGCCGCAAAAGGATTTATAACCTTATCTAGAGCAGGATTCTGAGTTTTTTTAGAAATTCTATAAACTGTTTGATTGCTGAATTTATAGAGTATTTTTTGCCAAGTTTTACCTCTTTTAAACGAAGATGGAAATTTAAAAAACAGATTTTGATTAAATTGAGTATTATACGTTTTTACATACTCGAGAGATGGTACTAATACCTTTATATAATTGCCTTGCCCAACAAATTGAGCCTCTTGAAACTCGTCGAGATCTGGAACCCCATTACCATTAAAGTCTAATTGCGCGTCCCAGTAATGAGTGCCCTGACCATTATTAACCTGTATAAAGCTGTAATCGCGCTTATTTTCGAGTCCGCTTCCTAATTCATAAAATGTATTTATTTGTATACTTTGTTTAAGAATTTGTGCGTTGTATTCTATTCGGGCTGTTGCTGATTGAGTATTGTCGCTTTCTAAGATGATTTGATCATTTTTCTTTTTGAAATCTCGATAATTAAATAGCAAAGAAACATTTTGGAACTTGTTAATTTGAGAAGCTAATTCTAAGCCTAAATTTTGTCCAAGTGCTGCAAAACGTAAGTCTTGGTTAAGGAACCTATGATCTAAACGTGGACGATAATATACTTTCCATTTCCATTTATGTGCGTCGGGTGAACCAATGTAAATTTCCCAATCGTTGAACATATAACTAGCCGTTTCAATACTGTCTTTACGAAGTAAATTATATTCGGTTTCGCCAACTAAACCTATTTTTATATGCTGGCCTATCTGTTTGTTTATGGTACTTTTTTGACGATGAAATTGTGTTTGTATAAGTCCACCTGAAAATAAAGAACTGGCCCAGGTATCAATATTCCAATTGTTTTTATTGAGTCTATAACTCAATTCATTTTTTAAAACTTTATAATCGTTTCCTTTTATGAACGCATAAATTTGAAAAATAAGTTTAGAGTTTGCACTACCATTGTATTCTAAATTGAAAGATGGAATAAATTCATTGCCTTGAACGTCTATCAATTTGGTATTTATGTCGCGTGCAAATTCCACATTACGCCAGCGTACAATGGGCTGGAAGGTTTTTTCGACTTGCTCATAACTTAAATTCCACTTAATACTACGAGGTAAGTTTTTAGGGTTGGGAATGTTTTTATGATAGATAAACTGTACCTTATAGGCATATCCATTATCATCTTTATTATCGATTTTAGAGAAAGAATTTTGGTCGAAATTGCTGTAAGCTAATTCTGTTTCTATTTTAAAGTTTTTATGTGCTTTCCAAGTCATGCCCCATGTAAGCATACGTTGAGTGGTAGGAGGCACCAATTTAACGGCGGCAATAAAGTTTCCATTTCCAGCTCCTACAAAGCGATAAACTTTACCATTTGCTGAATTTTGAATCATTTCGTAATCTCCATTTCCTTGAGTAACCTGACTGAAAAATACTCTATAACGAGCACTATCTGGATGAGTAGAATATTTATAGATACGAATACTATCTCCAGAGATGATGGAGTCTATGGCTTTGTATAGGATTTCATTTGGATTAAAATCGACCAAAGTTACTGCAGGTGCAATGGCAAGTTGAGATTGGTCTCCGATTTGTTGTAATAATTGAATTTGAGCAGGAGTAAGATTTTGTTGTAGGGACTGATTTTTCAGGTCTTGTTCTGTAAAGAAATTAATCCGTGATTGAAATTTACCAATAGTCCATTCGTGATTGATATGATACATAACCCGGCCATAATTTCGTTCGCTGTATTCAAATTCCACAACAATACGGCGGTCTTTAGTGATTAGTTGTCGGGCAGTAAAAGTAATTTCGGCGGTATTATAATCGATGATATAGTCGTTTTCTCGTCCTCGAACTAATTGTTTTCCATCGATAAAAACACGTTCAGTACCTGAGAGTACGACGATAAAATTTTCGCCATTAGCTCCAGTGAGTCGGTATGGTCCTTGGTTACCTTCGATTCCATTAAAAGAATTTTGAGCAAATTTTCCTCTAGCAATAGCTCCACTGGCTTGAACTTGCATATGTCCGGCAGGCGCATTTTTAGAGAAAATGCTGGTATTGGGAATATATGTTTGAATTTGGAGACCTTGCCCTTTTTTGAAGAAATTCATAAAATAGGCATCGGGTTTATTAAGGATAAAGTCGCCAGCAATAATTTTTTGTTTACCTATACCAAGTTCAATGAAAACGCGGTCGTAGTCGGCTATACGTTGAGTGGTACCTTCGGGTTGTAGGGGCACATTTTCGTCGGAGATGGCGGCACGAATCGTGACATTATCGGCAATTTGGCCACTTAATTGAATATTCATGGCAGACTGCATAGCGAGCGACTGGGTGTTTCCGAGGGTGATTCCGCGGGAGATGTTTCCAGATTTTTCGAGGCCGTCGGTTTGGAAGAAAGGTTCATCGGCAAGATCGGCAATCTCGACTATATATGGGTTTGGGGTATTGGGTGTAGATTTTTGGATAGGTCGGAGTTGGTATGTTTTCGAAAAATCAATAGGCCAAGTGGAGAATTTAGCTTGTAAAGAAGTTGCGTCGGGGTATGATTTACGGATAGAGTCGGTTTTAAGGTAGAGGGTAGCTTTTTTCCAATCGAGCGTATAGAAATTAGGGTTAATAACTTGGTTGTTAATAAAGAGTTGGAAGCTAGACTCACGGATAGAAAGGGAGTCTAATTTTAGGGTATCGGCAATGGAGAATTGTCTAAGCTCTTGTGTCCAGGCACAGAAGCTAAGCAGAAAAGCGAGGATAGAGGTTAGACAACGTTTCATGGAAAAAATGCAGGTAAAAGTACAAATTAAGAGGGCAAAGTTGGTAGATATCAGATATATTTAAATAAAAAATGGGCATATCGGTATTAATATTAATTTTGCGATGTTGTTTATTAAAACTATGGGCACACAAAAACGCGTATTGATACTTGGGTCGCAGGGCCAAATTGGAACAGAGCTTACCGCTTATTTATCAAAAAGATACGGAGCAAGCAATGTAATTGAGAGTGATTTAGTACAGAAGAACGAATCTCCATGTCGTTTTGTACAACTAGACGCTACAGATCAACAAGCCATATTTAACTTAGTTAAACAAGAGAATATAGATACTATTTATCTTTTAGCAGCTATGTTATCGGCTACTGGAGAGAAGTATCCAGACAAAGCTTGGGCTTTAAACATGAATACCTTATTTATATGTTTAGATTTAGCGAAAGATGGACATATAAAACAATTATATTGGCCTAGTAGTATTGCGGTATTTGGTCCTACTACACCTAGAATAATGACTCCACAATACACTATAATGGAGCCTACTACCGTGTATGGTATTAGTAAACAAACAGGTGAAAGATGGTGCGAGTGGTATCATAATAAATATGGTATCGATGTAAGAAGTATACGTTATCCAGGATTAATTAGCTATACTGCGCCTCCAGGTGGCGGAACTACAGATTATGCGGTAGATATATTCCATAAAGCCATTTTGGAAGGAAAGTATACAAGTTTTTTAAATAAAGATACCGAGTTGCCTATGATGTATATGCCAGATGCTATACGTGCAACAGTAGAATTAATGGAAGCAGACCCTGCTAAGATTAAGATAAGAAGTTCGTATAACTTAGCGGCATTTAGCTTTACTCCAGAGATATTAGCAAACGAGATAAAAAAACATAAACCAAACTTTACGATAGATTACGCTCCAGATTTCAGACAACAAATTGCTGATAATTGGCCTGCAAGTATAGACGATAGTTTTGCTCGCGAGCAATGGGGCTGGAATCCTGAGTATAACCTTAGCGAAATGAGTACCGACATGCTTAAGCAATTAGAAGCAGTCTATGCTCAAAAATAAACTCTATGCAAAGTTCCTGGTATTTAATCGGAAATCCGAATTCGGGTAAAGGGATGGTTTCTTCCTTTATAACTGAGATTCAAAAATATTTTGAGGCTCATAGTTTAACCTTGCAGATATGTGAGGATTTCGAGAAACAATCGTTTTTACGTACCACAGAAGCAATACGAAAAGGATATAGAAAACTTTTAGTTTGCGGTGGGGATGGGACTATAAATCAGGTTGTTAATGCAATTTTTCAGCAAAACGAAGTAGATCCAAACGATATTTTAGTTTCTTTTCTTCCATTTGGAACGGGAAATGATTGGATAAAAACGGTTGGGATTCCGGTCGATAGCCAAAAGGCATTAGAGTTAATAAGCCACGGCAATGAAAAGAAATTGGATGTAGGTGAGCTTTGGTGCTCGTGGGGGAAAGAGCGTAAAAAAGCTTATTTCATAAATATAGCTGGAATTGGTTATGATGCATTTGTAATAGAAGAAATGCAGAAGAGGACTGATTTAGATAGCTTAGGTAAATTATCATATTTAACAGCTGCAGTAGGGTATTTGATGAAATACAAGCGAACTCAAATGAAAATTACTTCAGAAGAGTTTAGTTATGAAGGTCCCGTTTTAAGTGGTTGTATAGGTAAAGGAAAATACAACGGAAACGGAATGATGCAGACCCCACATGCCGACCCAGAGAATGGGAAGCTAGCAGTAATGTTGATGACCGATATTAGCAAATTGAAATTGTTGACACTTACGAGCAATGTGTATAATGGAACCTTTATAAAGAGTAAAGGGATAAAGACATTTGAAACAGAGAAATTGCACGTAGAATCATATCCACCAGTTCGAGTGGAGTGTGAAGGCGAATTATTAGGATTTAGTCCATTCGATTTTACAATTAGACCCAAAGCATTTAGAATTTTAGTTCCATAAGCAATGGTGATTTTTTACGGACAGGTTATAGAAGGTAAGGTAATATTAGATGAAGGTGAGAGCTTACATTTATGTAAAGTCTTGCGTATAGTGGAGGGAGAGCAAGTTCAGGTATTAGATGGTAAAGGGCATTTATATCATTGCAGAGTGCTTAGGAGTCATGCCAAGCAGAGCATATTGGAGGTAGAGCGCATAGAGTTTGAGGAGAGAGGCAGTAGCGGTATATCGATAGCCATAGCCCCAACGAAGGGGAATGATCGATTTGATTGGTTTTTAGAGAAGTCGGTAGAATTGGGAGTAGAGCGCATATTTGCGTTAAAGACGAAGCGGATGGAGAAGATAAAATTTAACAGAGAGCGTTCGGAGAAGATATTAATAGCAGGGATGAAGCAGAGTGGCAATAGGTATTTGCCGGAGATAAGTGAATTAGTGGGTTTAGATGAAGTATTAAAGGAAGAAGGTATAAAAGGGATAGGATATTGTGGAGAAAAAGAGAAGGAGAGTTTGAAAGAGTTTAGCAAACGGGAAGGTCGAGTAATATTTTTTATAGGTCCTGAGGGAGATTTTACAGAAGATGAGGTAGAAAAAGTAGTAGAGAAAGGAGGGAAAGTGGTAGAGTTAGGGAAAAATAGATTAAGGACAGAGACGGCTGCAATACATGTATTATCATGGTATTACGGTATAAGGGGGTAATAGAAAAGGGGAGGATATAAATTTTTTTAGAAAAAATGTTTGCATAGAGTAAAATAATCATTACTTTTGCAACCCAAAATAAAGAAACCATTTAGGATATGGCAAAGATTTGTGTAATTACCGGAAAAGGAGTTCAAAGAGGAAATCACGTTTCTCACTCAAATATTAAAACTAAGCGTGTGTTCAATCCAAACTTACAGACTAAGCGTTTTTGGTTAGAGGAAGAGCAAGAGTGGATCACGTTAAGATTAACAGCTAAAGGCATCAAGATCATCAATAAGATTGGTGTAAAAGAGGCTTTAAAGCGTTCTTGGGAAAAAGGAATTATCGGGTAATAAAGACTCGTTAATATAGGTATTGAGGAAGGGTTGTGCTGCGGGCATAACCCTTTTTTGGTTTGGGAGAGGTAGAATAATTTATTAAAAAAATGGTGTTAATAGCGAGATTAATACCAATAAATGTTTGTAAGTTAAAACAAAAATTGTACTTTTGCCCTCCCAAAAACTATTGGGATCGTATATTATTTTATTAACAAACTGAAATTTAATCAAGTAAAGAATGCCTACAATTCAACAGTTAGTGCGCAAAGGAAGAACAAAGATTGAAAAGAAAAGTAAATCTATTGCCTTGGACTCATGTCCGCAGCGTCGTGGCGTTTGTACTCGTGTATACACGACTACGCCTAAGAAGCCGAATTCAGCTATGCGTAAAGTAGCTAAAGTACGTTTAACGAATAAGATTGAGATTATCGCTTACATTCCGGGTGAAGGTCACAACTTACAAGAGCACAGTATCGTATTAGTACGTGGTGGTCGTGTGAAAGACTTACCAGGTGTACGTTATCACATTGTACGTGGAGCGTTAGACACATCAGGCGTTGAAGCACGTCGTCAGCGTCGTTCTAAATATGGAGCAAAACGTCCTAAAGCGGGTCAAGCTGCTGCAACTAAAAAGAAATAATAAAAATTGATTAAGAAAAACATTTATAAAAAATGAGAAAGAGTAAACCAAAAGCTAGAATCATTCTTCCAGATCCGAAATTCGGAGATGTGATGGTTACTAAGTTTGTAAACAACTTAATGTATGATGGAAAAAAATCATTATCATATGAGTTGTTTTACAATGCACTTGATGAAGTTGCAGCTAAGACCAATGAAGATGGGCTTGAAGTTTGGAGAAAAGCATTGGAAAATGTAACTCCACAGGTTGAAGTACGTTCACGCCGTGTAGGTGGTGCGACTTTCCAGATTCCGCAAGAAATCAGGGCTTCACGTAAAACTTCAATGGCCATGAAATGGATGATTTTATTCGCACGTAAGCGTAATGAAAAGACCATGGCTCGTAAATTAGCTTCTGAAATTATTGCAGCGTATAAAAATGAGGGTGGTGCCTTCAAGAAAAAAGAAGATACACACCGTATGGCAGATGCAAACAAAGCGTTCGCGCACTTTAGATTTAAATAATTCAGTTAAGTAATAATACGACAATGTCAAAAAGAGATTTAAAATATACGCGTAATATTGGTATCGCTGCACACATCGATGCTGGTAAAACTACAACCACTGAGCGTATCCTATATTATTCGGGTGTAAACCATAAATTAGGGGAAACACACGAAGGGTCTGCAACTACAGACTGGATGGCTCAAGAACAAGAAAGAGGTATTACTATTACCTCTGCTGCTGTTACAGTTTATTGGAACTACCGTGG
>DATCKI010000151.1:0-2756 GCA_036562365.1 Bacteroidia bacterium
GCTTTACCACCTACCGCCAATACAAAGGTATCTCCACCTTCAACTGGTGCCATGTTAAAGATTTCTCTTATTTCATTTCTTGTTAAAATAGCAAAAGGTGCGGTTTCTTTAACTAACTGCACCTTAGTTTTTACGCTCACATATTGAAGTCTATTTGCTTCGAATATGATTTCATTACCAAAACCACGCTCAGTTTCAGTAAATATTTTATTAGTTAATTCAAGCGACAATTGTAATGCTATAGGTTCTAAAACTGACTCATAAAAGGCATTCCATTCATCTTCTGTATATTGCGATTTCACAATATTTTCGTTGATATTAAAAAACTTATAGACTTTTTCCTCTATAAGTTTCATTTGTTCTGCATCAACTATTTTTGGATCGAGCTGCGTTTTCTCAAATGTAGCTTTTGAGTCTAATGCACCTATTCCACCATTATTTTCGGTTGATAGGTACTCAGCGACAAATCTATCACGCTCGTTTTTGATATCTTCGGGTTTTAATACCCCAGTAAACTTCAATATGCCTCTTAAATATGCACTTGATTTTACTGCATTAATAATTCCTTCATCACTAGTTTTAATTAGTTGTAATGTCGGTCTAAGTACTGTATCACTTGATGTACCAAATACATCATCTTCTTTAAAATACATCCTTAAATGAGCAACATTTTCGTAAGGCACCGTAACTTTTCTTCCATTATTAAATTGATATCTCATATAGATATTGCCTTCATAGTCCTCTAAAAATTGTGCATTACCAAATTTAAGAGGATATAGTCCTAATACATTACCTTTATCGTCTGTTTGTATGTATATTAAGGCGTTATTACTTGCTGGGTCATATAATTCACTAATTACCTTATATAATGCTGCATATGCATTCATTATTGGATTCCACTGATATTGTAATATTCGATTTAGATTCGTGTTTAGTTCTTCAACTCTTCCTTTGCTTCGTCTTATGTGCCTACCCTTAAATTTTGCTCCATTTCTTGCTATACAGTCTATCACTGATCGTACTATATCACTTTGGTATGCTCTTGATGTCCATGTGCTAAATGATGGCACATATCCATTCATAAACTGCATATATGCTAGATTTTTATCACTAACTTTTTTCTTAAATACTTTATCAAATAGTCCCACGCTGTCACCTCCTAAATTAGGTTCATATAATCTTGATAATGCTTGTGTAATTCTACATATGCGTTTAACAATGCCATTGTTCCATCTATCCTTAATCTTTGTCCTTTTCCTTTAATTGGTCTAATATTATCGTTATTATCTGTTGTAATTACTGTATTTGATAAACACCATTTCAAAATTGGATTATTGTTATAAATGATTTTTTTATCCTTAAAATCTGCTTCCATATAACGCATTGGTTGACTAAATGTTAATGCGCCTTGTGCAACTTTTTCCAATACACCAACTGGATTGTTTTTATCACAATCGTTAAAACCATGTTCTCTCATGTCCTGCATCCAAGCACTTGCTAATGCTCTATCATAGCCAATCTTAAATGGATATAAGTTATATTTATCCATCATTTCTAAAAACCAAGCTGTTACATCTCTATGGTCGTTTGCACTTTCTCCACTTAATCGTAAGTATCCTTTTTCTTTCCACTTGTCATATGGTATTTTATCTTCTGTTACTCTTTGTTCTAATAGATTGGAAGGTAGCCAATACATTTGAACTACATATTTCTTATCGCTACCTGGTTTCATGCAAAGTAATGTGGCACAGGTTAAGTCTGTCGTTGCTGCTAAGTCCACACCGCCTATGCAATAACTACCTCTTATTTCTTCCATATCAAACATAGCATCATTATAAATTGTTTCGTATGTAAGCCATGTTTCGCTAGATGTTTGAGGTAAATTAAAATCTTTGCAAAGTAAATTAGCCATTTGACTAGGTACTGCTATTGCTCTTTTATATTTTTCCATGAGTTGCATTTCATTCTTTATCGTGCCAAGTCCAGGATTTGCTTTTCGCCACATTTTCGGGTCATGTATTTCGTCTCTGTGGTCTAATTCATAGATAATTGGCAAAACTCTTTCATCTTCGTAACCTTCAATGCCATCTATGACTTTTGAAAAGTAGTCGTATTTTTCATCATAGACATTCTCACGCACAGTTCCTGCTGTTGTTGTCGCTATGAATATCGGCTGTTCTCGAGCTGTCATTGAGTCAATCATTACATCCCACAGATTACTATCTGTCCATGCATGAACTTCATCTGCTAATACACCATGAGCATTAAGCCCATCTAATGAATCTGAATCTCTACCGAGTGGTTTAAAAAATGTGTCAGAGTAATCTTCTTTACTTGACACTTCAAGTCCAACTATTTCACTAACTAACCCTTTTAGTCTTTTTCTTAAAGCTGGTGACTTTTTAGCCATTCGTTTGGCTTCAATCCATATTAATTTTGCTTGGTCTTTTTTTGTCAATTCGTTATTATCCATAGGCTTTTTATCCTATGCTCTGGAGGTTTCCCTCATTTTCATCGGTTGGTCAATTCCAACCCAGTTTAGCGTACATTTTCAACCAATAAAAAGACAACCTTTATTGGTTGTCGAGCACTCTTGGAGGAATTATATTTATTCATCCTCTACGCGTTACGGTGTCTCATAGCCTTTCGCAATCTATGAGATTACCTCGGTATTAGCTTGGATACAATCTTTGTATCTTTAGCCTTCACCGATTTTGCCCGATTTAAAGTCGCCACTATTCTAGCGACTGCATAAA
>DATCKI010000152.1:0-27251 GCA_036562365.1 Bacteroidia bacterium
GATTAGACCAGTTGGTTAAATTCCCTTATCATAAAAATCCTATAGTACTTGGAAGCATAATTATTTTGTCAATTCTGGCAGTAATTTTTTATAAAACCCCCAAGTTCGAGAAAGACATGGATAATCTGAATTATATGTCAGAATCCATGTATGAATCAGAACAATTCTTAGATAGTATAGGCGACGTTTCTTTACGTTCAATTTTCGTAATTTCTAAAGGTGCAAACCTTAATGAAGCTATTGCTAAATTAGAGCGTAGTCAGGTATTTATAGATAGTCTTGAAAATATTGGATTAATAAAGAAAGAGTCTGGAACTAAAGAGTTATTGCTTTCAAAAACAGCACAAAAAGAAAAAATAGATAAGTGGAATTTGTTTTGGACTGCAGAAAGAAAAGCCTTAGTAACAAAGAATTTAGAACAAAGTGCCAAGGAATTAGGATTTAAAAAAGGGGCCTTTCATCCGTTCTACAAACTTTTAGAAAAGCAATTTGAAGTAAAGGAAATTGAAGAGTTTAGCGACTTTTATACAGATGGACCACTAAAAGAATTTATAAGTATTAAAGCAGATAATGCGAATATTTTCTCTTTACTAAAAGTAAAAGTTGAAGATAGAGAAGCGGTTTTAGATGCATTTACGAGTAATGATGAAATAGTAGTATTTGATAAGAAATACCTAACAGACCAGATTGTAAAAACGGTAAGTTCAGATTTCTCGAAACTTGCAAATTGGTCGCTGATTTTAGTATTCTTAGTTTTACTTATTGCCTATGGACGATTTGAATTAGCCATAATAGCCTTTTTACCGCTTGGATTAAGCTGGTTTTGGGTAATGGGGGCTATGCAAATCTTCGATTTGAAACTGAATTTAATCAATCTAATAATAACCTCTTTTGTATTTGGTTTAGGAATAGATTACAGCATTTTTATTTTAAATGGTTTAATTAGAGATCAACGCTTGGGCACAAGGAGTTTGGTGGCTTATAAGGGTTCGGTTTTCTTATCGGCATTTACGACTATAATTGCGGTTGGTGGAATGATATTTGCCGGACATCCAGCTCTTAAGTCGATTGCAATAATGAGTATAGTTGGAATTGGCTCAGTATTAATTTTGGTATATTCATTAGTTCCAGCTTTGTATAGTTGGATGATTTCATCAAGAATTACAAAAGGTAAAGCACCATTAACCATATTAGATATTTGTGGAACATTGCTTGCATGGTTAATGATACTTTGGGGTTTTCATTTACTTATTTTCTATGCAATACCGCTTCGATTAATGTTCTTTTTACCACTTAAATGGCGTAAAAAGTCAATACATTATTTGTTATATATCTGGGCAAAAGTTTACATATTCATCACCTTTAATTTTAGAAGGAAAAGCTATAATTTATCGGGAGTTGATGTGCATAAACAAAGAATTTTGATTGCCAATCATCAATCGTTTATTGACACGGTATATATGTTTTCTATTACCCCATTTACCATTATAGCCACAAATGATAAAACGTATAGAAATATCATATTTGGACCTATATGTAGGTTATGCGATTTTTTAAATGTGGGCGAAGGTTTTGATAAGGTTGATATTGAGGTTAAGCGTTTATGGGCAGAAGGCTATAGCATTATAGTATTTCCAGAGGGCACACGAAGTGAAGATTTAGAAATACATAGATTTCATAAAGGAGCATTTAAGTTGGCGGAAGATTTGCAGGCAGAAATTTTACCAGTTTTATTACATGGAGCGGGTCATTATTTGCCAAAAGGGAACTTCTGGGGCACTTATACACATTTAGTTACAGAGTTTTTAGAACCTATTTTACCTACTGATAAAAGTTGGGGACAGACCTATACAGAACGCTCAAAAGCAATAAGAAAATACATGCAAGTCAAACTGGAAGAATTAAAAGATAGGTTTGGCATGCCGAGGTTTTTAGACTTTAGGTTAAGATTGAATTATTTGTATATAAGTCCTGTTTTATATTGGTATTTACGTAGTAAATTCATAATTGAAAACAGATATGAGCTTTTCAATAACGAATTGCCTAAGTCGGGTAGAATATATGATATAGGCTGTGGAAATGGATTTTTGGCTTATTTGCTTCAATATTCGTCGAGTAAAAGAGAAATATTTGCTTCAGATTTTGATGAAGAGAAAATAGCGAATGCTAATTCGCGCTTTATGAAGAATGATAAAATTCATTTTGAGGCGAAGAGTGCACAAAGTATAGAGCCAAAAAATGTGGATGGAGCTGTATTCTCAGACGTTTTACATTATTTGAATAGAGAAGAACAAATAAGTGTTTTAGATAAATTTGCTAAGAATTTAAACCCAGGAGGAGTAATACTTATAAAAGATGGTGATGCGGAACATGTGCGAATAAAAGGGACGAAGAGATCTGAATTTTTAAGCACTAAAGTTTCAAAATTTAACAAGCACATGCACGAAGAAATGACTTACATAGATACGGCATTTTTACAAGATTTTTGCACGAGAAATGGGTTAAAAATGGAGGAATTGGAGTTAAGTTCCGTAACTTCGAATAAAGTGTGGAAGTTTACGCATGCAATATGATGTTATAATCATAGGAAGTGGGATAGGAGGCCTAGGTACAGCATATTTTCTTGGGAAATATGGACTTAAGGTGCTAGTATTGGAAAAAAATCGCCAATATGGTGGTGCTTTGCAAATTTTTTCGCGCGACAAACAAATACTTGATGTTGGGGTTCATTATGTAGGTAGTTTAGGTCCTAAAGAGGGTCTTGGACGTTATTTTAGGGCATGGGGAATTTATGATTCTTTGCAATTTGAAGCGCTTTCGCAAGAGGGTTACGATAGAATTTTATTTTCTAATGAAGAGCCAATACTTTTTGCTCAAGGCTTCGAAAATCATGCAGAAAGTCTTATGCAGCGTTTTCCGCATGATAAAGAAGGAATTGAAAAATACGTAGAACACCTTAAAAATATACCTGCCGATTTTCCTTTTTATAATTTCCATTACGGTAAAGTTGATCCACTTTCAAACCCGTATTTAGGGCAAAATGCCAATTCGTATATACATAAATTGGTTAAGGACCCTTTACTTCGTAAAGCTTTGTTTGGAGCAGGAATTTTGTACGACTATAGAGCTTCGTCAACTTCATTATATACGCATTCTATCATACAAAGTTCCTATGTTCAAAGTGCATGGAAATTTAAACGAGGAGGAGCGCAAATCGTTAAATATTTAGTTCAGAACTGTAAAAATTTGGGTGTAGAGTTTAGAAACTATGCTCAGGTTGTAAAAATCATTACAAATTCAGAAGGCGTTTGTGGGGTTGAGTTACAAGATGGGGAGCAGATTAAATCAAGACAAGTTGTAAGTAATATACATCCAGCTTTAACCTATAAGTTATTAGATGATACAGGAAGAGTTAGAAAATCGTATATAGATCGAATTTCAAATTTAGAGAACAGTTTGAGTTGTTTTTCGGCTCAATTTGTAATGAAAAAAGAAAGTTTCCCGTATCAAAATTTCAATTCGTATATACATCATGGGAATGATGAATATTTAAGAAGTAGAAGTGTGCAACAATTAGGAGTTTTTCCTTCGTTAGATGAAACGGATCAAAGATTTGCGAATATTATAAATGTTATGACCTATATGGATTTTAGTGAAGTTCAGGAATGGGCGCATACATTTAGGACAGAGCCACATTATACAGAGGGAAGAGGAAAAGGATATGAGGAGTTTAAGAAGCGTAAAGAGGAGGAGATAATAAAAATAATTGATCAATATTATCCTAATTTTTCAACGAGTATAGAAGCAATTTATTCAAGTACAGCGTTAACGTTGAGAGATTATTTGAATACTCCAAATGGAAGTATGTATGGAGTGATACACGATAGTAATTATCCAGCTTCTACGGTTTTCTCTCCCAAAACTAAAGTTCCAGGTTTGTATTTAGTTGGTCAAAGCTTGAACTTACATGGAATATTAGGCACCTCAATAAGTGCGGCAGTAACGTCAGATGCTTTAATTGGAGGGGATTACATGAAAGGCCTGATGGATTTTGAATAATTTTAGAAATACTTAAAAACTTTGCACGTACTTTTGCAGTATCAAATATTTTAAAAGATGATACAAGCAAAAGCCTATGCGGCATTTTCAGCAAATACACCCTTAGCGCCATTTACTTTAGACCGTAGAGACCTTGGGGCACATGATGTAGATATTGATATTTTATATTGTGGGGTTTGTCATAGCGACATACACCAAGTTAGAAGTGAATGGGGAAAATCTATTTATCCAATAGTTCCAGGTCATGAGATAGTAGGGCGTATAGTTGCAGTTGGTTCTGCTGTTAAGAAATTCAAAGTTGGCGATTTAGCAGGAGTGGGTTGTTTTGTTGACTCATGTAGAACTTGCGACAATTGTAAAAGTGGTGAGGAGCAATTCTGCGAAAGAGGAATGGTTGGCACCTATAATTCATATGATAAAGAAGGTAATCCGACCTATGGAGGCTATTCAACTCGCATAGTTGTTGACGAAAATTATACTTTAAAAGTATCAGACAAATTACCATTATCGGGAGTGGCACCTTTATTATGTGCTGGTATTACAACATATAGTCCATTACGTCATGTTGGAGTTAAACCGGGTGATAAAGTAGCGGTTTTAGGATTAGGTGGTTTAGGTCATATGGCGGTTAAATTTGCTGCTTCATTTGGGGCTGAGGTTACCATGCTAAGCTCTAGTCCTTCTAAACAAGCTGATGCCGAAAAATTAGGAGCACATCATTTTATTTTAACTTCGGATGCAGAAGCAATGAAAAAAGCTGCAAAAAGCTTTGATGTAATTTTAAATACGGTTTCTGCGAATCACGAATATAGTACCTACTTAAACTTATTAAAAACTAATGGAACCATGATAATTGTTGGTATTCCAGAAGTTCCATCTAAATTACCAGCGAATGTTTTAATAAATCAGCGTAGAAGCATTATGGGGTCATTAATAGGAGGCATTAAAGAAACTCAAGAAATGCTAGATTACTGTGCTGAGCATAATATTACATCAGAAGTTGAAGTAATAGATATGCAATACATTAACGAAGCATACGAAAGAATGCTGAAAAGTGATGTGAAATATAGATTTGTTATAGACTTAGAGTCGTTGAAAAAATAGAAAAAGGGGGCCTAATAAGTCCCCTTTCTTTTTAGAATTTAATATCCTTAACTTCTATTTGCAGTGTAGTATTACCGTTGAAGTGATTTTCGCGCAGACTACAAATAATATGGAATTTTTCTTTATTCCATAATTGATCGTAATACTTTCCAAGTTTAAACCCAATTGCATTAAATACGTTGTGAATATCACCTTCGGCATAAATTTGCATTTGCAGGTGTTGATCTTTTAATAAGCGTAAGTTTTGATTGTATATTTTGAGGTTTTTAACGCAGAATTGAGGGGTTGGATTACCAGGGCCAAATGGAGCAAATTGCTTTAAAATTCTGTAGAAAGAAGGAGTAAGAAGACCGAGAGGCACTTCTGCATCGTAATCTAATTTTGGGATTAACTGGTCTTCAGTAATTCGTTTAGATACGGCCTTATCGAAAGCTTCTTTAAAGGCGTCGAGCATATCGGGTTCCATGCTTAATCCAGCTGCAAATGCGTGTCCTCCCCAATTGGTCAATAAATCGTCGCAATCGCTAAGAGCATCATATAAGTCGAACCCAGCTACAGAGCGAGCGGATCCAGTAATTTTATCTTGACTATGAGTTAAAATAATTGTTGGTCTATAATGAGTTTCAATAACCCGAGAGGCCACAATTCCGACTACACCTTTATGCCAATCGGGGTTATAGAGAACGGTAGATTTACGCGAGGCCCAGCTAGGATCTTCAGCAATTTGTTGCAGGGCTTCTTGAGTCATATTTCTATCTAATTCTTGTCGTTCTTGGTTATTGGTGTTAATATTTTTAGAGAGTTCATCTAAAAGTTCTTCATTTTCACCAGACAGGAGTTCAACAACGCGCGAGGCATGAGCAATACGTCCAGCAGCGTTAATACGAGGGCCAAGGATAAAAACGGCGTCTTCTACATTTAATTCTCTCTTATCAGCACCAGCTTTACGAAGGAGGTGGAGGAATCCATTTCGAGGGTTTTCATTAAATTTTTTGATTCCGTGATAAACGAGGATACGGTTTTCGTCAACAATAGGGACTATATCGGCGCAGGTTGATATGGCTGCAAAGTCGATATAATCGAGTACAGCTTCCTCATTAATTCCATTTACCTCGGCTAGGGCTTGAAGTAGTTTAAATCCCACACCGCATCCAGAAAGTTCTTTAAAAGGGTAAGGGCAATCATTTTGTTTAGGGTTAAGGATAGCAATAGCTGGCGGGAGAATTTCACCTGGGATATGGTGGTCGCAAATAATAACGTCGATATTATGAGTTTGTGCGATAAGAATTTTATCGAACGACTTAATTCCGCAATCGAGGGTAATAATAAGTGAGAAGTCGTTATCCGCGGCGAAAGATATTCCTTTATCAGACACCCCGTAACCTTCGGTATAGCGGTCGGGGATATAATAAGCTAGGTTTGAGTGTCCTAATTCTTTTTTAAAGAAAGAGTAGACCATAGAAACAGCGGTGGTTCCATCCACGTCGTAATCGCCATAAATGAGGATATTTTCTCTTTTTTGCAGGGCTTTTTGGATTCGTTGAACGGCCTTATCCATATCTTTCATTCGATAAGGATTATATAAATTAGTGAGGGCAGGTCTAAAGAAATCTCTAGCTTGATCGAAAGTAGTAATACCTCTTTGAAGTAGGAGTTGGATAAAGAGAGGGTGTATATTTAGTTGTGCTTGTAAATCGGCTCTTTCTTGTTGAGAGTATTGACGTTTAGCGATCCAGTTCATTATTATTAGTAGTGATAAAAGTGATAATTATATAGATATAACTTATGGTCGGTTCAGTATAAATACTTAGTATTTATTGTAAATTTGCAAAAAAAATAAGAATTATGGCAGTTATTGAATCAAACGACAGTGTATTTAAAAGTCAGCTAGAATCGAGCGACAAAGTTATAGTAAAGTTTTATGCTGATTGGTGTGGGTCATGTAAATTATTTGCACCCAAGTATCGTCGTTTATCGGAGGAAGAGGGGTATTCAGATGTAGTATTTTTAGACATCAATGCAGAAGAGAATGAAGAAGCTCGTAAAATGGCGGGTGTTGACAATTTGCCATTTTTTGCAACATTCAAAGGAGGTGAATTAAAAGAGGCTTCGAGTGGGGCGAAAGAGGAGTTTGTAAGAGGATTAATAGAAAAATTACAAAAGGCATAAGAGATGAAGATTCCTGCTATAAAAAAAGCTGTTGAGACCTATAGTATAGAACAGTTAAAAGCGGCTGAGGAGGCATTATATAATGAGCAACCTATAGCAATAGAGGTAGAGGGTAGTGATGAAGGAGAGCAATTAACTCACATAATTGCTGCGATATGGATTTTAAATGAGATGCAAGAGAAGGGCATTGATTTTAAAGATGCATTAAGGATGTATACACAGCGAGTACGAAAGAGTATTTCGTAAAAGGATTTTCATAAGTTGTTTTAAAATAAAAAAGAGGTCTAACATAGTTAGGCCTCTTTTAATATGTAGATATGATGAATTTAATGATTAGAAATCATCGTCATCATCATCGTAAAAATCGTCATCGAAATCATCAAGATTGTCGAATTCTGGCTCTTCATCTTTGCTTGATGTTTCATCTTCATCTTCGTCAGAAGAATAGTAATTGTCTTCTGGTTCGTAATCATCTTCATCGTAACCATCAGGCAAGTTATTGTGTTTCTTCGCCAATTCAATAGATGCAACTTCGTGCATATCTTCTCCCAATAAAGAGGTCGTCTTCCTCATGATTCTACCTTTAATATTACTTTGTAAAGTTTTCTTATTTAAATGTTGGTACAAATGTAAAACACATTTTATTTACAACGCAAATATTCAAAAACTTTTTTGCTTAAAATTTGTCATTTTAACATAGAAACTCAAATTCAATATATTTTGTTTCTATGTTAAGGAATTGTTTCCTAGCTATAAAACTACTGTTAACAATAGATAAAAACATTTGTTAGTTCACATAAAAAGGGCTTACCTTTGTTGGTAAATAAATTTAAATAAAATGAATGAAGGAACGGCCAAGATTCTAATAGTTGATGATGAGCAGGATATTTTGGAATTTCTGAGTTATAATTTGGAAAAGGAAGGGTATAATGTGTTTACTGCAAGTAATGGTAAAGAAGGATTTGAGGCGGTACGTAATATCAAACCCGATTTAGTCATTTTAGACGTCATGATGCCTGAGATGGACGGCATAGAAACCTGTAAAGAAATTCGTGCCATACCAGGAAATGAAAATATCCGTATTGCCTTTTTAACGGCAAGAGGGGAAGATTATTCCCAAATTGCTGGATTTGAAGCTGGTGCCGACGATTATATTTCTAAACCTATTAAACCTAGAGTTTTTGTAAGTAGAGTTAAAGCTTTACTTAGACGTTCTCCAGATCAAGTTCAAGTTAATGCCAATGTTTTAGAATTCGATAATTTACGTATTGATAAAACTTCCTACTTGGTTACTTTCAAAGGTGTTGAAATGCAAATGCCCAAAAAGGAATTTGAATTACTTTATCTTTTAGCCTCAAAACCAGGCAAAGTTTTTAATAGAGACGAGATTTTACGCTTAGTGTGGGGACAAGAAGTTGTGGTAGGCGATAGAACCATTGACGTACATATTCGTAAATTGCGTGAAAAATTAGACGACAATTTTATTAAAACAATAAAAGGAGTTGGCTATAAATTCGAATTTTAATGTTTAAAAAAGGAAGTCCAAGTTCCATAGCTTTTTTTGTAGCTCTAATTTGTAGCATTATTGTTACTGTTTTTACCATTATTGCTATGTGGTTAATTGGTACTTCAATACAATTTTCCATTTTAGGCACCATAGCCATACTTTGCTTTGCGAGTGTATTTCTGATTTTACGTTATTATATCAACCAATTCATATACGAGAAAATTAAGTTGATTTATAAGACTATACACGATTTAAAGTTGGGCCAAAAGAAAACCTTAAAGCAAAAGCTTGACGATGGGGTTGATGTTATTGAAGACGTCAATAGAGAGGTAGTAGAATGGGCAGAGGATAGAGAAAAAGAAATAGATTCTCTAAAAAAAATGGAAGCTTATAGAAGAGAATTTATAGGGAATTTAGCACATGAATTAAAAACTCCCATATTCAATATTCAAGGTTATATAGGTACATTGTTAGAGGAATTGTCGGATGGAGAGATGAAGGAGCAGGATAAAGAAATGCAAGTTCGTTATCTAAGAAATGCCGATAAAAATATAGAGCGTATGATAAGTTTGATAGAAGACTTAGATACGGTGAGTAGGTTAGAAAGTGGGGATATGCCATTAAATTTAGAGCGTTTCAATATAGTTTCATTAGCTCAAGATGTAATGGATATGTTAGAGAAGAGAGCGCAGGATAAACAGATATATTTACAATTAAAAGAGAATTATAATCCTATATATACAATAGCGGATCAGAACACAATACGTCAGGTTTTTACTAATTTATTAGTAAATTCAATTATATATGGAAACGAGAAGGGAGTTACGAAAGTTTCCTTTTTTGATATGGGCGAGAACATATTGGTAGAGGTTTCGGATAATGGTCCGGGCATAGCGGAAGAGAATTTACCAAGGTTATTTGAGCGATTTTATAGAATAGACAAGAGTAGAAGTAGAAACAGTGGAGGCACAGGATTAGGTTTAGCAATTGTAAAACATATAATAGAGGCTCATAAGCAAACTATACATGTACGAAGTGCAATTGGCAAGGGTTCAACCTTTTCGTTTACGTTAAAGAAAGCTTAAAGGGAGGGTTTGTAAACCACTGATTTATAAAATATTTCATTAAAAACTTGTGAGATTAAAAATAAGGCGTACCTTTGCAGTCAATTTAAAACAAAATACTTTGCATAGTGCATTATGCCGTGTCGATGGCATTATCACCTTACAAAGTAGCACTATGTACATAACAAATTACAAATGACGGAAAATGAAAATGGAATGCTTACATTTCGTGAGCTAGGCTTGTCTGATAGTACCATTAAGGCAATTGAATCAAAAGGTTATTTAAACCCAACGCCGATTCAAGCAGCGTGTATACCTCTATTATTAGAGAACAAAAATGATATTATTGGCCGTGCGCAAACAGGAACAGGTAAAACCGCAGCTTTCGGTTTGCCGTTAATCGAATTATTGCAAGAAGGTGGAACATTACCACAAGCATTAATTTTGGCCCCAACGCGCGAATTGGCACTTCAAGTTGCTGATGAGATATCTTCTTTTAGAGGAGATAAAAAATTATTTGTAACTACCGTTTATGGTGGTGCATCTATGACTCAACAATTAAAAGACCTTAAAAGAGGAACCCAAATCGTTGTGGGAACTCCGGGTCGTGTATTAGATCACTTAAACAAAGGATCTTTAAAGCTTGAGAATTTAACTCACGTAGTTTTAGACGAGGCAGACGAGATGTTGAACATGGGATTTGTAGAAGATATTGAAGAAATTCTATCTCACGTTCCAGCTCAAAAGCGTATGCTTTTATTCTCGGCAACTATGCCTCCTGCAATACGCAGTATCGCTCAAAAATTCATGGGTAATACCCAAGAAATTGCAGTAGCGAAAAAAGACATTACGAATAACAATATTTCACAGGTTTATTACGAAGTTTCGGAGTCTGATAAATTGGAAGCTTTAGTTCGTTTAATGGAAATTGAAAAAGATTTCTATGGATTAATTTTCTGTCAGACTAAAATGGAAACGGATAATGTAGCGAATAAATTAATCGAAAGAGGTTATTCAGCAGAAGCATTACATGGTGATATTTCACAACATCAACGTGAACGTATTTTAAATCGTTTCAAAAATAAGGCAATTAATATTTTAGTTGCTACAGATGTTGCTGCTCGTGGTATCGACATCAATAACTTAACTCACGTATTCAATTTTGGTTTACCACAAGATCCTGAAAGTTATGTACACCGTATTGGTCGTACCGGACGTGCAGGACGTAAAGGTACAGCTATCTCTTTCATCTCACCACGCGAATTACGCAAATTAGCTTTAGTAAAACGTATCGCTAAAGCAGATATCGTAAAAGGTAAATTGCCAGGAGTTAACGAAGTAATTAATGCGAAAATTAATCATATTAAAGATGATGTCGCAAAATTATTAGCTGAAGAGACAGACTTTGGTAAGTTTGGCAACTTAGCATCAGAATTATTAGAAATGGGCGACGCTCAAGAAATTCTTGCTGCTGTTCTTAAAATTGTTTACCAAGAAGAACTTGATGAAACAAGCTTCAATAAATTAAACGAAAATGGTTTCGGTGGACGTGGCGACAGAGGCGATCGTGGTGGCCGTCGTGGAGACCGTGGAAATCGAGGAGGCTTCTCTGGTGGAAAAGACCGTAAACGTCTATTCATCGCTTTAGGGAAATTAGACAAAATCTCTAGCCCTAAAGAAATGGCAAGTTTCCTTGAAAAAGAAACAGGTGTACCAAGCAAATTTATCCACGAAATTCGTGTTACCGATAAATTCTCGTTCGCTTCTGTTTCTGACCGTGATGCTCAACAAATCATGGATCGTTTAAACAGCAAATCGAAAAGCAAAAAACAATTAGTTGAAATAGCTAAAAACTAATTATCATATTTTCACACCAATAAAAGCCTCCGCGTTTAATACGTGGAGGTTTTTTTATTATCTATACCTAAGATTAGGGTATTTGCATCTTTAACTTATTTAGCCCAAAAGCTTTCATTACTTTTGTGGAAAATTTTATAATCATGCGAACTTTATTTTTAGCATTAGGGCTATTCATATTTACACAACCTCTTTTTTCTCAATATTTAAACAAAAAACAAAGTGCCGAGATTAAAAAGAACCTTTACTACTTAGCTTCTGATAAACTTGAAGGAAGAGCCCCAGGAACTAAAGGTGAAGAATTAGCTTCTAAATTTATTGCTAAAAAATTTAAAGCAGCAGGATTAAAACCTGGAGGAGAAAAAGGGAGCTTCTTTCACTATTTCGACTATGCTTCAACCCCTATAGTACAAGCAGAACAAACGAGTTTTAAACTAATAAATAAGACTTATGTCTTAAATGAAGATTTCTGGCCAATTAATATTTCTGCATCTGCAAAAGTAAGCGGAAAAGTAGAGTATTTAAAATTTGGAATTACTTCTCCAGAAATGAAGTACGACGATTATAAGGGATATACTAAAGATGAATTAAAAGGTAAAATCTTCGTCCTCGAAAATTCTACTCCAGACGGTGTACACCCTCATAGCAAATATCTGAAATATGCCGACCTTTCAACTCGCGTTCAATTGGCTGAAGAAATGGGTGCTGCTGCTGTAATTTTTGTTCAGAATTACCAAGCAGATGAACCTCCTGTAAAACTTGGCAAGGCTAGTCATGTTGCTAATATCCCTGTGATTTTTGTAAAAGGTATTGCAAATAAAATTTTATTAGATGGTGGTCCGCAAGATGCAGAAATATCTGTGCAAATAGAACGCCCTAGAGTTACTACAAAAAACGTAGTTGGGGTTATTGATAATGGTGCTGCTACAAATGTAATTATTGGAGCACATTACGACCATTTAGGTTGGGGCGAAGAAGGCTCATTATACCGTGGCGAAGAGAAAATGATTCATAATGGTGCCGACGATAATGCAAGTGGTACAGCTGCATTAATAGCTTTAGCGCAATATCTTTCTAAATCAGAATTTAAGAAGAATAACTACATATTTATAGCATTCTCTGCTGAAGAAAAAGGTTTGTTTGGAAGTTCTGCTTTTGCAAAGTCAGAACTATTCGACGCAACTAAAGCCAATTACATGTTAAATATGGATATGGTTGGTCGTATGGAAAACGATGAACTAGCAATTAATGGTGTTGGTACCAGTAGTATGTGGAGCAATAGTTTGAAAAATGTAAAAGCAGGAAATTTAAAAATTAAAACCTCAGAATCGGGTGTTGGTCCAAGTGATCATACATCGTTCTATTTAAAAAACGTTCCGGTTTTACACTTCTTTACTGGAACTCATAACGATTACCATAAACCAACAGATGATGCCGATAAAATCAATTATGAAGGAATAGATAAAGTAGCGAACTTTATTATAGAATTGATTGGCAATTTGAATGAACAAAGCAGATTAGATTTTCAAAAAACAAAAGAGGTAGAGCAAACAAAAGCTCCTAAATTCAGTGTAACCTTAGGAATTATTCCAGATTATATGTACGATGGGAAGGGTGTTCGTGTAGATGGAGTAAGCGATGGTAAACCTGCTGCTGCTGCAAAAATGCAAGCAAATGATATATTAATAGAATTAGGAGAATTTAGCATAGATAATATGAAAGATTATATGGCAGCACTTTCGAAATTCAAGAAGGGGGAAAGTGTAAAAGCCATCGTATTGCGTAACAACGAGAAGCTTGAGTTAACAGTCGTTTTTTAAACGTTTAACCGTTTAGACATTTAACTTTTCGTACCTTCACGCTTGTATGCATATCGGATTATTACGTCATATTTTATTCATAGATATAGAAACTGTTCCAGAAAAGGAATCGTACGAGGAGCTCGATCAAGAGACTAAAGTTTTTTGGGATAAAAAGGCTCAAATGCTTTCGTATGGTAAGACAAATCTGGAGGACGATAATTTATACGACCGAGCAGGTATATATGCCGAGTTTGGAAAGATTATATGCATATCAGTAGGCTATATAGTTCCTAAAAAAGATAAATGGGAAGTACGTATAAAATCGTTTTATGGCTACAACGAGAAGGAATTATTAAAGCAAATAATTCCATTGTTCGACAAAGAATTTGGGTTCACGCATTTATGTGCACATAATGGGAAAGAATTCGATTTTCCGTATTTATGTAGACGCATGATAAAGCACGGGATTCAGCTTCCAAGAATATTAAATATAAGTGGATTAAAGCCTTGGGAAATTAGTCATTTCGATACATTAGAAATGTGGAAATTTGGGGATTATAAGCACTATACTTCATTAGCACTTTTGGCTCATATGTTTGGTATTGAAGATTCGAAAAGTGATATGGATGGAAGTATGGTGAGTAAGGTATATTATAAAGAGGGAAATTTAGAAAAGATAGCTGAATATTGTAATAAAGACGTTTACACATTAATTCGGGTGTTTCTACATATGAAACAAGTAAAAACACCCGAGAACACAGAATATGTGTTTTTAAAGTAATCCAGCCGCTTTAAAGCTTATAGAAGCCGAAATAGTATCATTAGCGTCGGGATTGAAGAATTCCTTTAGAAGAATATTTGCAGTGCCAGTGAAAACATTAAGGGTCATATATTGATTAACCTTATGTGTAGAGATAGAGACATTACCAGTTCCAGAAATATCGGAATAAATAGAATTGTTATATGAAAGCTGGCAGGTAGTAAGGCTTTCAGAAAAGTCATAATTAAAATTATTCGTTCCAGCGTGGTTGAACGTCATAATGAACTCTAGAGAATCGGGAACTTTTACAGCAATAGAAATTTTTCCATTGGTATTAACGTGTTGCCCTAAAGCGTAGATATAGTCATCATTTTCGATTTTAAATTCCTGTCCATCAATCACCAAGTTTACATATTCATCAACACCTGGGGAATCGTCATCTTTATCGGGTTTATTGTTGGGTTTATTGCAAGCAAAGAATAAAAAGGACAAAGAGAGAGTAAGTAAAGGAATAGATACCATTTTCATAGCGCTAAAAAATTTTCTAGTAAAATTAAATAGCCTAGCAGAAACTACGGAATGGAAAAAATCAAAATGTGATACAAAATCACCAGAAATTTTCAATTTTTTAAATTGAAAATAATTTAATTACAAATAAAAAATGTGATATTATTTTCCGTAGAATTGAATATTAAGCATTTCAATATCAGCTTCTCTCCGTTTAAGTTCAGCAGCTCTTTGAAGGTAGAATTTTCTGTTTGTAAGTTTATAAGCATTCTCGCATAATTCGCGTGCATAGCTTACTTTACCTAGCACTTCGTAAGCAACAGAAAGGTTGTAATAAATTCTAGCTTTTTCGGCTTTACCAGGTTTCTTTTTAGCCAAATAGATTTCCCATTGTTCAGCGGCATCGAGCCATTGACCAAGTTCGGCGGCATCAGCCGTAGCGAGTAGAGCTTGGTTTTCGCCTTGGAATATATCTCTTTTAAAAGTTTCCCAATATGGTAAATAAGAGCTTGCGAATCTATCGCCGGTATAAAGAGCAGCGCGTTGGAAACTTTGTTCACCATTTCCATACCCTTTTCCGTCGTACATACTATATCCATCGTAATAGAAAGGCATTTCAGCATTGAAATCTTTTTCCATTGCAATGGTTTTATTTTTAAGGTCGTATAATCTCCAATAAGTATAAATTTTATAAGTATAATTTGAATTGAAGATTGGAATATCAATTACCTTCCCGTTTGTAAGAAGAATTTGGTCTTTAAATACATTTCCATACGAATAGATTTCGTATTTAACACCTTCTAAAGAAAGTACGGCATCGAGTTTAGGGTTTTCTTCGGCCAATTTAATAATATCGGCTTCGGTTAAAGCATTGGGTTTGTATGCAGAGCGAGGGGCAATAGGAAGAGGATTAATTTCGGACAATTGAAGTCTTGGGAACTTGCTCATTTTATCGTAGAATGAGCTTAAAACATCGTTACTAATGATATTAGGAATAGCAGGGAATCGAGAGGTTAGTAAATTATTGGGGTACATTCTAAAGAATGAAGCCGAGTCTAAAATACTTCTATTAGTAATGGCCACATTCGTATAGTTAGGGAATGTAGCTGGAGCTGGCTTTAAAAGATCAATATTTAAAGTTCTTTTAATGGCGCAGCTTTGCATCCAGAGAGATACAAATAAAATTAAAATACCGAGATATTTAAAGCGATTATGCATAGATTATACCAAAGGTAATTAGTAGAATGATAAAAAAAAATGCAGAACAAAAATTTAGTAAGCTATTAACAAGTGATTTAAATGTTGGTAAGTTAAAATTTTAACCTATTTTGCTGAAAAAAGTAATATTTTTTCAAAAATGACCTTAAAATTTAAGGTTGATTCTTGACAAAGGGTGTATTTTTTCTAAATTTGCCCTCGAAATTTAACCTATAAATTAAAATTTATGTCAAAACAACGTTTCGAAGCGTTATATGTTGCACAAACTCGTGAACCACTAATTGTAGAAAGACCGGGTCAGAACATTACAGACTATTTTGGAGAGAATGTATTTGATTTGAACAAGTTGAAGTTGAGTTTATCGGCAGAGGCTTGGGCTAACTTAGAGGCGAGTATTGCAGTTAACGAGAAAATTTCTCACGAAACTGCAGATGCCGTTGCAACAGCGATGAAAACATGGGCTATGCAAAAAGGGGTAACCCATTATACGCACTGGTTTCATCCATTACGAGGAAGTACAGCAGAAAAGCACGATTCGTTTTTTGAATTAAGCGGAAGTACTCCAGTTGAGCGTTTCAGAGGAAGTACCTTAGTTCAACAAGAACCAGATGCATCTTCTTTCCCAAGTGGAGGTATCCGTACTACTTTCGAAGCTCGTGGTTATAGTGCATGGGATGCGTCTTCTCCGGCTTTCATTTATGAAATTGCAGGGACCAAAACTTTATGTATTCCAACTATCTTCGTTTCGTATACAGGGGATGCTTTAGACCATAAAGCTCCTTTATTAAAAGCATTACATGCGGTTGACAAAGCAGCGGTTGAGGTTTGTCAATTATTCGATAAAGATGTTACAAAAGTAACGGCATCATTAGGAGCAGAGCAAGAGTATTTCTTAGTAGATAGAGCTTTATTCCAAACTCGTGCCGACTTAATGATGTTAGGAAAAACAGTATTTGGTCATATTCCTGCACGTGGTCAACAATTACATGATCATTATTTTGGTTCTATACCGCGTCGTGTTACTGCATTCATGGTAGATTTCGAATCGGAGTGTTTAAAATTGGGTATTCCAGTTCGTACTCGTCACAACGAGGTTGCTCCTGCACAATTTGAGGTTGCTCCACAATTCGAAGAAGCGAATTTAGCTTCAGACCATAATATGTTATTAATGGATGTGATGGAGCGTATTGCCATGAAACATGGTTTTGCGGTATTATTCCACGAAAAACCATTTGCAAAAGTGAATGGTTCTGGTAAACATAATAACTGGGCATTAATAACCAATACTGGTAGAAATTTATTAGCTCCTGCTAAAAGGCCAAAAGATAACTTACAATTCTTAACCTTCTTTATTAATACTTTAGCAGCAGTACATAAACATGCCGATTTAATAAGAGCTTCAATTGCATCTGCGTCTAACGACTATCGTTTAGGGGCTCACGAAGCTCCTCCAGCTATTATTTCTGTTTTTGTTGGTTCGCAAATGAACAAGGTATTAGCAGATTTAGAAAAGTCTGGTAATGTTCAATTAGACAAAGGTGACAATGTTTATATGAAGTTAGGAATTAATAAAATTCCTGAGATTATCTTAGATAATACCGATAGAAATAGAACTAGTCCATTTGCATTCACAGGAAATAAATTCGAATTAAGAGCGGTTGGTTCAAGTGCGAATTGTGCTCGTCCGATGACTGTTTTAAATACCATTATGGCAAGTCAATTAACGCAATTTGCTCAAGAAGTAAATAGCATGATTGACAAGGGTAAGAAGAAAGAAGTGGCTATTATTGAGGTATTACGTAAAACATTAAAAGAGTGTAAGAACATAATTTTTGAAGGAGATAATTATAGCGAAGAATGGGTAAAAGAAGCTAAAAAACGTGGATTAAGTAATAATAAGTCGACTCCAGAAGCCCTAGAATGTTTAGCAGATAAAAAAGCTACAAAAGTATTTATTGAGCAAGGGGTTTATACTGAGCGTGAAGTTGCTGCTCGTCATTTAATTATGCTTGAAGAGTATGTACTAAAAGTACAAATAGAGAGTAGAATTATTGGAGATTTAGCATTAAATCAGGTTATTCCGGCATCTATTAAATATCAAAACGAGTTATTGACGAATTTAAAAATTAAGAAAGAGCTTGGATTAAAAGATGATACAGTAATGAATATGGTAAAAGAGATTACCGAACATATCAATACTGTTCGTAATTTAGTAGAGGAAATGACAGAAGCTCGTAAAAAAGCGAATGCTTTAACAGATGAGCGTAAGAAAGCCTTTGCATATTGCAACGATGTAAAAGAGAAGTATTTTGATAAGATACGTTACCATGTAGATAAATTAGAGTTATTAGTAGATGATGCTGATTGGCCTTTAGTTAAATATAGAGAATTACTTTTCGTAAAATAAATTTGAAATAAACCTAACCTAAACTCTAGAAAGCGCTCCTTTACTCAAGGGGCGTTTTTTTTTAAATGCTTGATTTTAAATATTAGTAAATAACTAAAATTCGCTAGAAGTAATTTGTTAAAATTTCTTTATTTTCGGCCGCTTATTAAAATGAACAATGAAGAAACAACTTTTACAATTAGGATTTGTCTCCGCTTTATTATTGGGTGGGTTCATGGGACAATCTCATGCTCAAACAATTATATTTAGCGAAGATTTTGAGGGTACGACCTCACCAATCGGAAGCAATGGGTTCTCGGCATTACCTGCTGGCTGGACAACTATGAACGTTGATAATACCAGTGCGTATTATCAAGATTTTACGACAAATGCATGGTTAAAAGGTCAATCGGCTATGGGGAGTTCAAATTCTATCAGAAGTGTTTCATGGAATAACAATTCTGCAATAGCTTCAAACGACTGGGCTTGGACTCCAGCAATTACCCTACCTAACACAACAGATTTATATTTACAATGGGATGCTGCAGCATACGAAAGTGCATATGCTGACGGTTATGAAGTAAGAATCATGGTTGGTACAGCTCCAACTGGTGGGGCTGGAAATATTGGAAATATGATTTCAGGCTCTACAGTATTATACAGTACTGCTGCAGAGACTACGTCGTTTGTTACAAGATCGGTTAATATTAGTTCATATGCTGGCAATGTTGTTTATATTGGGTTTAGAAATAACTCATTAGACAAAAACTTCTTAGAGATTGATAATGTTAATGTTATCAAGAAAGAGCCTTATGATTTAGAAGCTGCTAGTGTAAAAGTTGGAGAGTATAGTATTATTCCAACTAGTCAAGTTCAACCATTTACATTAAGCGGTGTTATTAAAAATACAGGTATAAATGCACTATCTACAGTTACTGGAACTATGGAGATATACAATAGTGCAGGTACATTAGTTCAAACACTTAATTCTACAAATACCTTAACAACAATTGCTGCAGGAGGAAATGGAACCTTACAATTTGCACAATGGACACCACCAGCAATTGCGGAAACATATACTTTTAAATTTTATGGACAATCTACAAGTGCTACAGTAAATCATTTAAATGATACGATTACTCAGCAATTAGTAGTTTCGAATAAATATTTTGCACGTCATTTAGGCCAAAAAGAAGGTGGATTATCGATTGGAGTTGATCCAGGAGAAATAGGATACCTTGGTCAAGTTTATAACTTCACCACAGCAGGGAATATCGACTCAATTAGTATTGGATTTAATGATATCCAAGCTGGTACAACGGTACGTGTAGCTGTATTTGCTACAAATGCTGGTGGTACCCCAACAGGAACACCAGTTGCATATACCAATACAGTTACTGCAACAACTGGTAGCAATGTAGTTTATAAATTAGCTATGCAAAATGGACCTTGGGCTTATACTCCGGGTAAATATTTCTTTGGATTTATTGAAGATTATAGCTCAGATTATTCATTAAACACTTATTCTAACAAGTTTACAAACAATACTGTATTTGTACAATGGGGTTCATATTCTTGGGAGCCTGTAGAGTCGTATGGAGCTAATTTGGCTAAAACATTTGCCATAGTGCCAGGTGTGGTTCCTAATTGTACTGCAAACGTAGTAGATGTTCAAAATACTACTATTACAGATGCTAGTTGTTTAGGTAATGATGGATCTATCGTATTAGCTTTATTATCGAATGGTAACTATAGCTATACTTGGTCTAATGGTCAAACTACAAAAGACATTTCAGGATTAACTCCAGGCAACTATGCAGTATTAGTTAAAGATTTAACTACAAACTGTGAGCAAACTGTAACCTTTACAGTTAATACAACTACAGGTATGGTTATTACTCCATCTGCAGTAAATGCTACTTGTAATGGTGGTCAAGGACAGCTTTCAGCTACCGTAACAGGTGGTACTGCTCCATATAACTATACTTGGTCGAACGGAGAAACAGGAAGCACTGTAAGCGCTGATGCTGGAACATATACCGTTACTGTAACAGATGCAAATGGATGTGTAATGTTATCAACTGCGGTTACAATTACTGAGCCAGCTGCAATTAGCTTAAATGCAAGTGCTACAGATGCTACTTGTATTGGTTGTACAGATGGTACTTTAAGTGTAGTTGCTACAGGTGGAACTGCTCCTTATTCGTATTTATGGACTCCAGGAAACTATACAAGCGACGAAGTAAGTAATGTTGCTGCAGGAACATATACAGTAACTATTACCGATGATAATGGTTGTACAGCTTCAGAAACAGTTACAGTAAATGAAAATAATGGCACAAACCCAGGTACTTCATTAGAAACTTATAATAATAATGACATGATGATTTACCCAAATCCAAATAATGGAGAATTCATCATTCGCTTTAAGGCTGAAGTTCAAGGTAATGCTACTATAGATATCTTAGATATTCAAGGTAAAGTAGTAACCAGCTATAAAGATAAAGTTGGAAACACAATTACCGGAACTAAAATTGATGTTAAATACTTAAGCTCTGGAACTTACATAGTAAGAGTAAATGTAGAGGGTAAAGTATACAACAATAGAGTTGTTATTAAATAAGACTTTGTAAATCGCTTATTTAAAAGGGGGTAATCCACATGGGATTATCCCCTTTTTTTGTGGGTACCTAATTAGTAACGTTTTATATTGTAATTTTGTGTCACTTAATTAAATAACCATGAAAAATAATTACATAATTAAATTCTTATTTCTTTTAATTAGTTGCTTTAGCTTAAAGGCAAATTCGCAAATAATCTTCCATGAAGATTTCGATGGAATAGCTGGCCCAACTGCAGGAGGGGCGGGTACCTATACATTCCCACCTGGGTGGCTTTTATTTAACGTTGACAATAGAACTCCTAATTCTACTGTGGCATGGGTTAATGATGCTTGGGAGAGAAGAGAAGACTTCAAATTTAACGTAGCCGACTCAGTTATGTTTAGTAACTCATATTATAATCCTGTGGGTGCCGCTAACGACTGGGCTTGGACTCCTCCAATTACAGTTCCATCAAATGGATATTTAACTTGGTATGCTGTTGCATATGATCCTGCTTATCCAGATGGGTATGAGGTAAGGATTATGACTACAACTCCGACTGGTGGTAATGGAAATATTGGAAACCAAATGTCTAGTACCGTACTATTTTCGACTGGAGCAGAGAATTCAACATGGACTTATAGAGAGGTTGATTTATCAGCATATGCTGGTCAAACTGTATATATTGGATTTAGAAATCCATCTAACGATAAATTCATCATGGCTATTGATGATGTTACTGTATTGATAAAACTAAACTACGACGCAACTGTTTCACAAGTTTCAGGTCTAAGTGAATATACCACAATGGCAAAAAGCCAATTGTTACCATTAACATTTAGCGGTACAATCAAAAATGATGGACAGAATGCATTAACCAATGTTCAGTTAAATGTTCGTGTTAAGAACTCAGCAGGTGTTGTAGTTCATACAGATCAATCAGCTCCTCTTAATTCACTTGCTGCAGGAGCTACAAGTTCATTAATTAATATTCCATCATGGACTCCACCAGCAGTGGCAGACCAATATACATTGGCATTCTATCCTACATCCAATGAAGCGGATCAAAATGCTAGCAATGACACCATATTTAGAACGCTTGTTGTTACGGACAAATATATGACACGTCATACTGGAAATATTTTAGGTGGTATGGGTATTGGTGCAGGAACAATTGGATATTTTGGTTCAGAATACCAGTTTTCAAACCCAGGAAGGATTGATTCAGTATTTGTAAATTTATATGCTCCTAAATTTCCATCAAAATTAGCTGTTGGTATTTTTAATACCAATGCTGCTGGAAGACCTACAACCTTAATTACCACAACAGATACCATTAACATTACAAATGGAAATGGTGGTATTAGAAAATTAGCGCTTAAAAACGGTCCATGGCAATTTACTCCAGGCAAATATGTAATTGCAGCTATGGAATTAGATTCAACTTTATCTATAGGTTATACTTCTGAAATATTTACCCCTAAGAAAAACTGGGTTCGTTGGGCTGCATATAATAATGGAAATTGGGCTCCAGTAGATACTTTTGGACTTAACTTCCAAAGAGCCTATGCAATTTATCCAGGCATATTACCTCTTTGTCCAGCTAACCAAATAGACCCTAACTCAGTTACTATTACTCCAACAGGTTGTGGTATTAGTTCTGGTGAAATTAGCCTTTCAACATTGACTCCTGGTAATTATTCATTTGTTTGGGATAATGGTGCAACAGGAGATCATATTACAGCCTTAGCTGCAGGTAATTATACTGTAACAGTTACAAATTTAGATTTACAATGTTCAGAAGTTGCAACCTATTCTATAAATAGTGCAACAGGACCAGTTATCGATAATATTATAGTTGTTGATGCAAATTGTTATGGAGAAAATGGTACAGTAGAGGTTGAGATTTCTGGTGGAAGCCCTGGATATACCTATGCTTGGTCTAATGGTTCAACAGACCCAATTTTACAAGCACAAGCGGGCACCTATTCGGTAACTATTGTGGATGCTAATAACTGCTCTGTAAGTGAAGCAAATATTACAATCAATTCTCCTAGCGAAATTGTAGTTGGAACCTATGCAAGTGCAATTTCTTGTAGTGGTTGTACAGATGGTATGGCTGCAGTAACTGGAATTACTGGAGGTGTTGCTCCTTATACTATTTCTTGGTCAAACGGATTATCAGGAGATACTATCACTAATTTAGCTGCTGGAACCTATCAAGTTGTAGTTGAAGACGCTTCTGGTTGTAGCGTAACGATTGATGTAGTGGTTGATCCTTATTCAACATCTAATGAAGAAGCTAATATTCTTGATAATAGTGTTGAGATTTTCCCTAATCCGAGCAATGGAGAGTTTAATGTAAAATTAAACTTGCCTTATAATGGAACTGTTCAACTTGAGTTAATTGATATTACTGGTAAAGTAGTAATTAACAAATCAGTAAAATTAAATGGTACTCTAATCAATAAACCTATTGATATGTCTTATCATGCAGCTGGAAACTATATGTTGAAAATAACTGCTGGTAATGATAGATATGTGAAAAAAGTAGTTATCAAATAATATTCATATTAAACAAATGAAAGACTGTCGAAAGGCAGTCTTTTTTTTTGATTTAAGAATTATGAATTTAAAATAGTTAATAGATGTGTAGTTTGGATAAATTATGTGAAAGTCAGCTATTTAATGTTAATTGATGGATAAATGAGAGAAACTAATTCGTAAATTTCAATTAGAAAGTAAAAGTCCTTTTCATAATAAATTTCGGTTAATGGGGGCTTTTTAATTATTAAATAGGCACAAAGTTCACAGGTTAATAAGGGTTGCTTCGGGTAGGAGTAACCCTTATTTTGATAGTAAAAAAAGAAAACGCCCCGATGTAATATCGAGGCGTTTCAAATATAATGTAATAATCAATTACGGTAATTGAGGAGCTGCATCAGGTACTTGAGGATTATTTTTCATATCTCTCAAGAACTCTAATTTTTGCTCAAGTTGACGGTACACATCACGTTTACCTAGGGCGCGTTCCTTATCATATGCAATCATTTTAGCTCTAGAGCCGCTGTATTGATTGAAGTAAGTAATATCTTCTTCAACACGTTCAATCATACGATTCAACATAGCTTCAGCTTTATCGTAAGCACCTGCATCCAAGTAAGAGTCAACCATATAAATATTATACTCATTAAATGGAATTTTATGATCTGGCATAATTTCAGTAGCTCTGTCGAGTACTTCAATAGCGCGTTCGTTATTATTTTCACGGATAAGTTTATTAGCTAAACGAGCGAAGTTATTACGCATATTGTAAATCATATTACGATTAGTTTCGTCTAGATAAACATCATCTTTTTCCATATTGCCCCATTTGAATTTGGTCATTAAGTTTTCGTACATTTTAGCTGAATGCACTTCACCGATATCTGGTTTTTGAGCAGCGGTTTTATAAGGCACAAAACGATAAGCAAGACCTTCTAATTGGAAGTATTCTTCAAGGCCCATAAAGTCGCTACCAATGGTTACAGCGAAATAAACAGGTCTTTCCCAGTTAAAGTTTTTCAGAAGATTTAAGATCATTAAATCGCTCTTCATAATGTAAGGGCGTTTAATTTCGAATCTAATTTCATTTAAGATTTTATCTTCATAACCAGGAGGGACAATGCCACTAGCAGCTACTTTAGCACTATCAACAGGGATAATGAATTTATTAGAGCGAAGGTAATATAATTTAGCTCCACCACCTAAATCCATTTGGTTAGAACCATCATCTTTAAGTATCCAATCGAAGTGTTGTTCTAAAGTGTAATAATTAGGGTTTTCGCGGTCCATAATAATTTGTTCACGAGACCCAGCACGGTATTGATCCTGACGCATATCGAACTCTACTGATTTACCATTGTAAGCTGCGCGTTTCATTTGATCAATATACCAATCGGTATTCAATAAAGAAAGGTTTACAATACGAACATCCGTTCTAACTCCTTCAACTTCTTGTAAGAACCAAAGAGGGAAAGTATCGTTATCGCCATTGGTGAATAATACGGCATCTTTCTCGCAAGAGTTCAAGTAGTTATAAGCGAAATCTGGTGCTGTAAAGCGGTTTTGACGGTTATGGTCGTCCCAGTTTTGGCTAACTAAAAGTACAGGAACAGCAAGGGCAGAAAGAACAGTAACCCCAGCTAAAGGAAGAGCTCCAGATTTATTGAATTTTTTAGTAACGAAGTCGTATAAAGCAATTACCCCTAAGCCAATCCAAATAGCGTATGCGTAGAAAGAACCAGCGTATGCATAGTCGCGTTCACGTGGTTGGAAAGGAACTTGATTTAAATAGATTACAATAGCTAAACCTGTTAAGAAAAATAGCATACCTACAATTAAGAAAGAACGAGCGCTTTTACGGTATTGGTACACTGCACCGATAATACCTAGGATAAGAGGTAAAAAGAAATAATGATTTCTGCCTGGATTATCTTTCATTTCGCTAGGTAAATTCGAAGCTTTAGCACCGGTAAATAATTCATCAATAAAACCTATACCACTTTGCCAGTTACCTTGTAATGGTGTACCCGTAGCGTTTTGTTCATCGCTTTGGCGACCAACAAAGTTCCAGTATAAGTAACGGATATACATGTGGTTTACGTGGTAACGGAAGAAGAACGTCATATTTTCAATAAAATCAGGGTTTCCGGTTACATTACCCCATGATTTATAACCTTGTACATGACGTTGATCTTGACCACTCCACATACGAGGGAAGATGGTAGTATTTTTAACGTAGTTAGGTTCTTTTTTACGATCTATTTCGATGTATTCGGTTTTAAGCGTATAGTTTTTTGCTTTAACCTCGTCAAGATTTAAGTATTCTTGAGCTTCGAGATTATCAGAAAAATAGGTTACACGTTTACCAGTATTATCGTAAATAGAATAAGCCAAGGCCATAACAGGACCTTTGTCTTTATAATTTTGTTTAGGGTCAACGGTTGCGTTATAATACGGACCATAGAATAGAGGCTGAGATCCGTACTGTTCGCGGTTAAGGTAAGAAAGCAAAGAGTATACGTCGGCCGGATTATTTTCGTCCATAGGCACATTAGCGTTAGAACGAATTAGAATCATAGCGTAGCTAGAGAATCCTAAGATAATAACAGCCACAGAAAGCAATGCGAAGTTTACAGTACTGTGTGCATTATGAGTTTCAGCGAAACGGTCGTTCGATTTATCTTTCATCAAACCATTCCAGATTATTAAACCAGGAACAATACCAGTAGCTGCGATGATAAAGCTTTTGAAGGCATTTTTGCCAGAGTATTGGTACAGACCGAAGAAGATACCAACAAAAATTAGAGCTAAGATTAACTTACCAGTTAGGATAAAAATAGAAAGGAAAGTTAAGTTAGCATAAACCCAAACAGGTATTTTATTTTTATTCGTAAAGAATAAACCTAATCCAAGGCTTATAGAAACATAAATAGTGAAGGCCACAATACCAGAGTGAACTGGCATATTTAAAGAGTTCACTAAATAGGTTTCAAATACAGCAGAAGCTCTAAAGAAGCCTGGGATAATTCCATATTGAATAAAATAAAGGAAGAATACACCAACAATAAAGGTAGCGAGGATCCCCATTTTAGTGGTTTTATATCTTCTGAAGTAGTAGATATATGCAAGAGCGGGGATAGTAAGTAAGTTCAATAAGTGGACACCAATAGAAAGACCCATTAAGAATGCGATAAACACCAACCAACGGTCAGCGTGAGGTTGGTCAGCTTCTTCATCCCACTTAAGCATAGCCCAGAAAACGGCCGCTGTAAATAGTGAAGAGGTTGCATAAACTTCGGCTTCAACGGCACTAAACCAGAAAGTGTCGGTCCAAGTATAAGCAAGAGAACCAATAAGAGCAGCTGCAAGAGCTGTCCAATTTTGAATATTAGAAAGTTCTGATCTAGAGTTAAGACCAGAAGTTTGAGTCATAATTTTTCTAGCGATTTGTGTAATGGTCCAGAAAAGGAAAGTAATAGTAAGTGCGCTGGATACTACAGATACCATATTAATCCAGAAGCCCATTTGCGATAGGTCGTCGCCACCAAATAAAGAGAAGACTTTACCAATCATTAAGAAAAGTGGAGCTCCAGGTGGGTGTCCAACTTGTAATTTGAATGCTGCTGCAATAAACTCACCACAGTCCCAGAAACTAGAAGTGGGTTCCATGG
>DATCKI010000154.1:0-1772 GCA_036562365.1 Bacteroidia bacterium
GTATTGAACATGGAATCCCACAAAAAATTATAACTCTCTTTAGATAAAATTTGATCTTTTTTTTCGAAGAATTTTTTTAATGATTGTGTACAAGCTTGTGGACTAGCAGTATTTTGATACATGCGATCCCATTTTGCTTGCATGTCGGCTTCGTTATAGGTAATGGTAATGTCTTTAATCTCGTGCTCATGGAAAAACTCTTCCACAGCCTTAGGCCCTCCAACTAATTCTAATAGTATATCGCAAGTTATATTATCACTCTCCGCTAACATATATTTCATTAATTCAGAAAGTGTAAATTTACCTCCATGGGGATTGGCATCGCGGAATGGACTCCAGATTTTCTTGTTTTTTAAATCTTTAGAACTTACTTCTATTTCCTGATTTAAACTTAAGTTCCCTTTATCAACCTCAGATAATACTTTTACTGCAATATGGTATTTGAATACACTTTGTAATGGATATTGTCTGTCGGAGTTTACTAATAATGTTATGTCTCCATCAATATTTTCAATAGCTACACCAATTTGTGCTTTTCGATTTTTAACAATCTCTACAATTTGATTAAGGGTTTCTTGGCTCGAAGGAGCCTCTTTAGGCATGTCGCAAGAAAATAGTAACGCAGCTAGCGCTAGAGTGGGAATAAATTTCTTCATAGGTAAAGTGTTTATGATTATCTAACGCTAGAATTTATGGTAGAGTTGTATGCTAATTTCTAATATATCTTAATTTTAATATTTATTTAGTTTTTGCAAGCTTTATAAATAGGTTCAATTAATTGCATGGCCCTATCTTGCATGTTGCCATTCGTATATGGCCATGCAGTATATACCACTACTAAATTTTTGTCTGGTGCTATAAATAAATATTGTCCACCATGGCCATTCGCAGCAAATGCATTCATCTCTGGATATAACCAAAAATAATAACCATAAGAATCTCCCGTTAAATCTATATAAACTTGATGCCTTTAAAACTCCTTTGCCAGTTAAATTATCCATCTTGTAATCGCGCTGTGTATCAGGTCTTGATAAGCCTCCTAATATGGGTAAGTCTATGTTTAATGCTAAATTATGATTGTTCTTGAAATTGTATTTTAAACGCTGATTAAATTTTAATTGTAGGGAATTTGACCAGTATAAATGACTTTCGTCCCAGTTAGGTAAGTAGCTCGCATTGTAATGGAGTTGGGCAGCTGGACCTAAAAAATATTCCCAATTATTTTTACTTACTATTTCCCATAAATATGCGTATCCTAATTGGATAAAGGCATTCATACTACTTAATTCTCTTTCAATAGTAAGTTTGTTGTGTGAATTTAAAATAGAAAATTGAAAGGTGGAATAGTTCTTTTTCTCCCAATTAATGGAATAAGCTAGTTGATATGATATTCCTCTATACGGTTTATAGTGCAGATTTTTTTCTTGGAATTGATGAAATCCCACTCCCAAATGAAGCTGGTGTTTAGCCTTGGGGGTTATAGAACTGTCAATTTTATTTGCAAAAGAATAGAAACTTAATGTAATTAGGTGGAAGAATAAGATGTGTTTTTTCATGCCTTAGCTTTTCGAAAGCGGGTGCAAAGGTATGAATTGGTAAGGGAATATTTTAATTCCACTTGTTTTATATTTCGTTCCACGGCTTTGCGTTCGTGGCGGATCAAACAGAATAATTTCTATCGCTTCCTAAACTCTGAGCAAAAGCCGTTTAATTGATTAAAATTATAAAAAATCAACAATTAAAAAGGCTTTTTGCGAAAGAAATAGCAGAAT
>DATCKI010000163.1:0-11973 GCA_036562365.1 Bacteroidia bacterium
AAACAAACTCCGAAATCATTTCGATTTCCACGGTTCTCCTATACGTATTTTCTTCAGACAAAAATAAATTTATATACAAAAAGGAAAATCCTGCTTCGGCAGGATTTTTTTATATCATTCATCATTTTTCTACTTAAACCAATCTAACATTTCTCTCTGTAAACTCAAGCTTTTATCATTATTATACCACTTCTGAATACCTTCAATAATCACTTCAAAATCGCTATTTTCAGCTTTTAATCTCGCCATCTCTTCCTGTGCTAAAGCTGGTCTCGGCCCCCACGACCCAACTAAATTGAAATTCTCATCCAATAAAACCACTTTGGGTATACTTCTCCCTCCATTGGTCAAAAATTTGTCCATCAATTCCAAATTCTCATCTCTGAATAATATACGCATTTCAGCGTTTTCGGATATTGATAAAACCTTAGCTATAACAGGCACATTTTGGGCTGCATCTCCACACCAAAACTCCGAAAGAACTATAACATTCAGCTTTTTAGTATATGCATTAACAACTAAACTCAATTCTTCTAATATTTCGGTGTGTTTAAAAAGTCTATTACTTCTATGTAAATTCAACATAGTATAACGCACATACATTTCGTCCTGATTGGGGCCACTGGTACGCTTCTCAGCAACAGCCAATTCAAATTCTTGCATGTACTTATCGTAACTGATACCCTTTTCAAAATACTCTCTATAATTCATTTTTTTGTAATGTTTTAGAAGCGTCAAACTCTATTTCCAATTTAAGCCCCAATCCGGCTATCCGCAGTGCACGGCACTTTGCTACTATCCGGGCTAGGTTTTAGCTCTCACCACAAATCCAGCTTTTAAATTAATCCTAGTTGTAATATATCAAAAGTAATAATTAAAATATAAGCTGATTTACGTATTGACATAAGAAGTTGAACTTTATATTATTGCATAAAATAACATAAACATGAAACGCACTACCACACTTCGCATTATACTATTTTTTAGTATAATCATCGGTCTAAACTCTTGCAAAAAAGATATTAATAATAATAATGACAATAACACTGGAGGACCATCTGATACTTTATCTGGAGTATGGACTGCTGAATCACCAAACATGTATTCTAACAAAGGATTTCAAGAAGTATTTGAACTCGACAACCAAATTTTCACCTTAAACCAAACTTATCCAGGCAACCCAGCACAAGTATATAAATATACACCACAAGCTAGTTCTTTTACTCCATTTTATACTTTTACCGGAAATGTGTCCTACAATTCTTATTGCCAAAACGGGAATATAGTTTATTGTATGATAGACTATACAAGTAGTACAGGAGGATTTAATGCTGTTTATGATTTTAAATATTCTCTTTACAGAATAAGTTCACAATCTGTGACCAAAATAGCAGATGTGCATAACCCCAATAATATTAGCTTATCTAGCCATAAAGTGTTTACA
The DNA here is from genome assembly GCA_036562365.1 of Bacteroidia bacterium. Lineage (GTDB taxonomy): Bacteria > Bacteroidota > Bacteroidia > CAIKAF01 > CAIKAF01 > JACVCJ01. The sequence goes on from DATCKI010000163.1 coordinate 1,445, forward strand.
CAAAACAATGATGTTTATTTTGCAGGCAGATCTATTATTCCTGGCACTAACGAAACTGGTATAACTGTATTTAAATTAATGGGTGATAGCTTAAAACTAATAAGTTCAAAACCTTCTACTATTAATGGTACAGAATTATTTAATATACCCAATGGAGGCGCTTATATAGTTCAATACACTTTAATTAATGGAGAATATTCTAATTTAAATCTTTTAAAGATAGATCAGGGACAGATTACCACTGTAAAATCAGGCCTTTATGTAAACGGAATCCTCACCTCTTTTGGAGGTAATATGTACAATTTAGTAAAGGTTCCACAAACTCAAACTCCAGAATACATTGATGTATATTTAGAAAATATTGAAACCAGTCAGCGTAAAACAATTTCTAAAATTGTTTCATACATTAAATATCAAAAAGTTCGAGACGATAAATTATATATAGTGATTGCAAGTCAGAACCACACGCACGACAATCATTTTGTTGTAGTAAATCCAAATGGAAAAATCAATTATTTCCCACTATTCAAGTCAACCGATCAATTTAAACAAATAGAATACTTTGGGGAAGGAGAATCTAAGTATTATGTAGTAGTTTCGAATATAATGGAAAATGTATTATACAGCTTTCCCAAATAAAAAATGGGGTTAAACTCCCCATTTTTTTTTCCAATCTTCATAAAATTCTGGCGTTGCTAACTGCAATTCATTACCTTCTTTCGACACAAAAACTTGTATGGTTTGGGCCGTAAGAATTAATTCATTTTTCTGATTGTATATACTGTATTTCAAAATTAATTTAGCTGAATCGCATGGTACATATTCTGTTTCAACTATAAAGCTCTCTTCGTATTTTAATGGACGTTTAAACTGCATTTGTAAATCAACCATAGGTACTGCATATCCTTCGCCATAATACATACCAAAATAGGTCAATCCGTATTTTCTACCCCAAGCTTCACGTCCATCTTCTAAATACTTCACATAATGTCCATGCCACACGATACCTAAGGTATCTACCTCGTCAAATCTCACTCTTTGCTCAAAACGTTCAACTAACATCTTACTTAAATTTTAATGCAGAATATACTTTAGAAATTACCAATAAAACTAATCCAAACACCACTAGTTTCAATAAATTAGGCCAAAGTACAAGTAAATTCGCTTCTCTTAAAAAAACATCGTAGAACGATTGTAATGCCCAATGTAGTGGCGATAATGTACCTAGAGTTCTAACCACCGGCGGCATAACAAAAGATGGAACCCAAATTCCACCCATTGCGGCCATTATTAAAACTGATATAGATCCAAACGATGCAGCTTGCTCATGCGTACGTGCAAAGGTGCCAATACAAACTCCGTATGCCGTGGCAGCAAAAGCACATACTAAGGCCGTAAGTATTAACGATAAAATATTGGATCCTATTACTAAAGTTGGCAAACCTAACATCGGTAACCACCAAATTCCTGTTGATAGCATAAATATAAATTGGAACATTGCTACCAACATAAAGGCCGATATTTTCCCAAATATATTTACATCGAAACTTCCTGGAATAATACGAAGTCTACGTTCTATACCATTATCTTTTTCACGTACTAAATTCGTTCCTAAAGGAATTACTATAAAGAACATTGCAAAGATGGTCCAAGCAGGTACATTATGCTGCACCGTATTCGGCTTAATTAATGTTTCATCTTGCGTAGAATATAAAGTCTCAAACTTCACTGAAGTCTTAGTAGGATCTATCTTTATCTGAGCTGCTGAAGGTATAAATTGCGATAATTTTGAGGTAAATCCATCAATCAAAATCCCAGTTTGTATTGCATTTATATTACGTTCCAACGCAATTTCAACCGACGATTTATACGATTCTGGAACCGAAGGATCAAACACTAACTGTATATTTTCTGAAATATTTTCTTGCTCAACTCCAGAACTATCTCCTCCCAAAACTTGCTCTAATATTTCTGCAGCATTTCTACGAATTTGATTCGATACTCCCTCGGGTATTATAATTCCCATCTTATATGATCCATCAGCAGTTAATGCATATACTTTTTTCGAATCCAGACTATCTTTTTCAATTTCGTATATAGGTTCAAAATATCCCGAAGAAATAAAACCACGGTATAATTGTTTCCCTAATGTATCCCTATCTAAATCCGATATTAAAATAGGAATCTTCGATTCTTTTTGCTCCGATAATGCGGAATCCTGAATTAATGAAACCAAGAAAACCATTACACCAGGCAATACAAAAAGAATGGCTAAACCAGCTGGATCTCTTAATAACAAGAGTATTTCTTTATAAAAAGCTACAAAAAATCTCCTCATTATTCGTCCCTCAGTTGTTTACCAGTTATATTTAAAAATACATCTTCTAACGACTCACAATTGTAAGTCGACATTAATTCTTTGGGAGTTCCTTCAGCAACAAGAGTACCAGCATCCATAATTCCCACTAAAGTGCATAACGTTTCAGCTTCGCGCATGTGGTGCGAGGTATAAAATATGGTTTTCCCTGAAGCATTATAATCTTTTAAAAAATCAATGATTTTATGCCTACTCTGAACATCTATTCCTACGGTTGGTTCATCTAGAAATAGAATTTCAGGGTCATGTAAAATTCCCGCCATAAGGTTCACCCTACGTTTCATTCCTCCACTATATGTACCAAGTGGTCTATCCATAGCATGCTCCAAGCCAAAAATCTTAGTATACTCATCAATTTTTTGCTTAAGAATTTTAGGAGGAATTCTATATGCATTTCCGAAGAAGAGTAAGTTTTCACGTCCGCTTAATTTATCGTACAGAGCAATATCCTGAGGTACTACTCCTATTCCAACTTTATCTAAATTAGAGAAAGTAATTGGGTTTGCATTAAGTACCGAAACGGAACCAGCATTTGCTTTAATTAGGCCGCAGAGTATATTCATCAAACTTGTTTTACCTGCGCCATTGGGCCCAAGTATTCCATAGAATTCGCCTTTAGGAACCTTTAGATTTAGTGAATTCAGAACAGGTTCTAGTTTGCCTTTATAGGATTTACTTAGGTTTTGAACCTGAATAATATTTACAGTTTCTTGTCCCACTCTTTAGCTAATTTATAAAGGCGTTCAAAAGTATCTTGTTCTTTATCGGCAATATTATGGAGCAGATTCGAAACGCTCTCCCAGTCTGAGCCAGATCTACTTCTATTCTTTACCAATCTACTTGCTTCAATAGCAAATTCGCGCCATAGGTCTCCAATTTGGGTCATTTCCATACTAAATTGTTTGAAGCGTTCATCTTGGAATATCGTATAACATTCGAAAAGGAAAGCGGCGTACATAAAACGAAAACCAGCCCCACCGGTACCAATTTCTTCTTGCATACGAACAACCTGACCAAGGTATTGCAGTGCTTTTCTTTCCTCCATTTTCTTAGGCCACTTCAACATTTGTTTAGCTAAGTAATGAATTCCTTTAGCACCAAAGAAAGGCAAGGGAATTTCAGTCATATCGTAGCAAGTTTTGCGAATACCTTTAATGATAGCTTTTTTCAGATTAACCTCTTTTGGAACAGAAATAGGCCAATACATTTTGCCCTTAGGTTCTGCTGTTCCTTTAGCAAAACGAACACGTTCAAAGTCTTTATAGGTAAGAGTTGTAATGTTTTCCATTACTGGGTCAGAGATATAATAGAGGTCGTTTTCTTTTTTGAAAACAACTAAATTATGCGCGTTAAAATGGAAGCGGTATGGTTCGGGAAAGTAGGTAAGGTGGAATACACCAACAACACAGCCCGTAGGGATACCTTTAGCAAGATTTGCGTCGAGGTCGGCCATAGCTTGCTTAGGGTTTTTATAGGTTTTCACCTTCATCTTGATGCCTAATTTTTTGGCAGCGCGTTGGAAGATGATTCCTGGCATGGGTCTGAAGCCTGTTACCGGAATTCCAGTAAGTTTCATAAAAGGCATATGAGCGAAGAAAAGCCCAGAGCCTATACCGAACACAAGAGGTTCAGATATTTTTAATCCATGAAAAGTAAAAAGATTGGCGGTCACACCATTTTCGCAGTGTGCCGACTGTTTATGTTCGAATTTTATATCAGTCATGTATTTTAATTGATCGATTTAAGTTGGTCGATAGAAATGCGGAAAGCATCTGCATAGCTTTGTAGGTCGGCTTCAGAGGCATTGTCAAGTCCACCAAACTTAAGGTGATCTTTAATTTTATTTTTATTGATATTAGTGTATTGTGCGAGAAGTTTAATATCCATCTGGTTTTTCTCCATATGGTAAAGCAGAGGAGAAGCTTCTTTGTTTAAAACTTTATTTTTTGCTTCTTCTACTGATTCATTTATCACATCCCAAGCTTGTTGCATTACTATGTTTTTAGGTTCCCATCCAGTACTTAGGGCACTAACATAGTTCCCATTTTCGTCGAGAACATAATATAAGTCACGCGTTTTGCCTTGCAATAAGCCGTCGTCTTGTGGTACTTCCTCTTTTTTCATAAATGCCAAATTATCTTACAAAGATAAGAAAGGGAAATAAAGTTTAATTTACTTAAGTACGAATTAATTAAGGTTTAGATTCTGTTTTTTTTTATCACAAATTAAATTTTTAATCGCAAAAAACTTGGATGTAATGATTTTTTTTGTACTTTTGCACTATAAACACTGCGAGGTGGAGAAGTAGGTATCTCGTCGGGCTCATAACCCGAAGGCCACTGGTTCGAGTCCAGTCCTCGCTACAAAGCAAAAGCCGCTGTAAAGCGGCTTTTTTTATGCCTTAGAGCGACTAAAGCCGAAGGCTTTAAGGAGCTATGAGGCATAAAAAAAGCAAATTGCGAAGCAATTGGGCTTTTGCTTTGAGCTGCAACCCATTTCTGGTCCGCGACCGAAGGGAGCTCTCCTTATCCCATATCATTTCAGTTAATTGCTTTTTTATCCATAATAAATCAACCGCTAGATATATAATATTGTGACATTACCAGTCATTGTGACTCTTATAAGCATATTGAGTTAATCAAAAAAAATAAACACCTGCAATTAGACATGCCCCAAAAAGTTAGACACTTATTTGGGGCATGTATAATATGTAAGCCTTTTTTTATCTATAATTTGTATAAAAAACGTTTCTGAAAGCGCACTTATTTACCCGTGCTTCCGAATCCACCTTCACCACGATCACTTTCGTCCAAAGCTTCTACAGGAATCCAGGTAATTTGCTCATGTTTAGCAATTACTAACTGAGCTATTCGTTCTCCGGGTACTATTTCAAATGGAGTATTACTCAAATTAATTAAGATTACCCCAATATCACCGCGGTAGTCTGAGTCGACAGTGCCAGGAGAATTCAAAACGCTTATACCATGCTTAAGTGCCAATCCACTACGCGGACGAACTTGTGCTTCGTACCCTTGTGGCAACTGAATTTTAAGTCCCGTAGAAATTAATTTTCTTTCCATGGGAGCTAAAATCACCGGACTTTCCAAGTTCGCTTTTAAATCCATCCCAGCAGAACCTACAGTTGCATAAAATGGCAATTCGTTGGTAGAATTATTTACTATTTTGATTTCCATATTTATTCTTTAATGCAATTAATATCGACTTTAAACTATTTTCATTCTTAAATAGCCAATAAATAAATAATCCTATAGCTGCCGTAGCTACGCTATAGTATAAAATTGGTCTATCGGCCGGTATAAATCGAGTTAACCCATAAATAACTATACTTAAAAAGATGTATTTATGAATATTCAATACTCTGTACGGAACAGGATAATATTTCTGTCCAACTATATACGAAATTACTGATATACTAAAATAACATAGCAAAGTTGCCCAAGCCGAACCTCTAAATCCGAAATAAGGTATTAAAACGATGTTTAAAACTATGGTAATTAATGCTCCAATTATTGAGAAATACATGCCATACATGGTTTTACCACCTAACTTATACCATATACTTAAGTTCTGATATATCCCATTATAAACATTGGCCATAAGTAAAATAGGAACTACATCTAAACCAACCCAATATTCAGGTTTACGAAGAAACACCCATTTAAAAACATCTAAATAAAGAGTAACTATTAAGAATAGAATTAAGCAGAACCATACAAAGAAATCCATCACTTTTGCTAAAGTATGTGGCATATCCTTATCTCCATAAAAACTGAAGAAAAATGGCTCAGCAGCGTATCTAAATGCTTGAATAAAAATGGTAAGCAGTATTGCTAATTTATAATTTGCTCCATAAATTCCAGCTTGAATATCTCCTTCTTCTATTGGTAATAATTGTTTTAAGAAGATAATATCAGCTTTCTCGTTAATGATATAAGCTAAAGCTCCAATTGCTAATGGAGTTGTGTATTTTAGCATACTTATCAGTAACTCTTTGTCAGCTTTAATTCCATTCTTAAAAATAATAGGAGAAAGCAATAAAAACTTAATTGCACTCGCTATAATATTAGCAATGAAAACATATCCAATCCCAATATCATGCTTATAAATACTATTTAATATTCCTAACGATTCTGAGCCTCCCTTTAAGTATAAACCTCTACAATAGACTAAGAAAAACATTACTAACCCGAAGTTGATTAGTATGTTTAGTATATTAATGAGTGCAAATTTAGCAGGCTTATTTTGTTCTCTTAACTTAGCTAAAGGTACTGCACTTAAGGTATCCAGAAAAACAATTATTGCAAAGTATAATACATAATTGCTATGATCAGGATAACCAAACAAGTTGGCTATTTGAGATGAGAATACTAAACAAATAAGTAGGAAGAAAACACTAACGAAGGTCACAAAACTTTGTGCCGTAGCAAATACTTTAGGTTTATTAGCATTTTCTAAATTCGAAAACCGGAATAAAGCCGTTTCCATACCAAAGCTCAACATAGCTATAGATATGGCTATATACGAATAAAAAACTGCCTGAACGCCAAGTGGACCAGGCAGAAATATTGATGTTAATATAGGAGTTAATAGGTAACTAATCAACCTGCCTAATATATTGGTAACCCCATAAATAGCAGTCTGACCAGCTAGCTGTTTTAATCTACTCATGCTCTATTTCAGAGATTATTCTCCGATAAAATTAGGTTTTCTTTTCTCAAGAAAAGCCGTTGTACCTTCTTTGAAATCTTTCGTATTGAAGCTATTTCCAAAACAATCAATTTCTTTTTTGAAACCATCTTTATTCGCCGCAAATCCAGCCTCTACTGCCAAAATTGCTTGAGCTATTGCCGTTGGTGAATTCTTTGAAATCTTCTCTGCTAAAGCTGTTGCTTCGTTTATTAATTCTGAAATAGGAACTACTTTATTCACTAATCCCCATTTCTCTGCCGTATCTGCATTTATCATCTCTGCCGAGAATATTAATTGTGAAGCTCGTCCTTTCCCAATTAAACGTGGTAACCTTTGAGTTCCACCATATCCTGGTATCACCCCCAACGAAACCTCTGGTAATCCCATTTTCGCATTTTCTGAAGCAATACGAATATGACAACTCATCGCCAATTCTAAACCTCCGCCTAATGCAAATCCATTTACCGCCGCAATAACCGGTTTCGTCATGTTTTCAACTACGTTGAATAAGGTCTCCTGACCAACAGCAGCTAAATTTTTTCCTTCTTCTGGACTAAAATGCGCAAACTCTGATATATCAGCACCCGCAACAAATGCCTTCTCTCCAGAACCCGTTAATATGATTACGCGAACTTCTTTGTCTGAATTTGCAGCTTTAAATGCATTGCTTAACTCTTCTATCGTTGCTCTGTTTAATGCGTTTAATTTCTCTGGACGATTAATAGTGATATACTCTATTGTTCCTTTTCTATCAACTAAAATATTTTGATATGCCATTTCTTTAAAATTTGCCATAAAGTTAATAATATGCCCGAAAGCAGCTTATTATTTAAGCTATTTTCAATCTCAATTTAACATATCATCCACTTTTAACTCCTATCGCTTAATTATCCTTGCACTGTGCTCCTTCTCTGAATCTTTTATCTTTATCACATATAAACCACTTGGTATATTTTCTAAGCTAATTGTGGTATTCTCTGCATTAATTATTTTATTCGTTATCACTTTTCCCATTAGGTCTATTACCTGTACTTTCTCTATAGTTACTCCATCTTGACCTTTAATGTTCAATAATGAATTTGTTGGATTTGGATATATGCTAATGTTCGAATTCGATGATTCGTGCACACCTACATCATTTAATACTGTCAAAGTTACTGGTACGCGCGATGTTACACAATTATTAGCATTTACTTCAACTTCCCAATCGTAGAAATAATAATACAAGGAATTCCCTTCTGTTGTACCAGTAATAGATAAATAATTAGCTAAGGTATACGGATATGCAACTCCTCCTCCATTGCTCCTTTTTAGTCTTGGCCCCGCATAACCTAAGTTTACCATGTTGGAATCTGTATTGGTCGAAATGGTATAATTACCCGGATTTAAAGATAAATGTACCGGAACTCTATAATATCCTCCAGAAAGTAAGGTAGTAATTGGAATAAACACACTCTCGCTAGCTACTACATTTCCACTTAGGTCTTTTATTTCTATTACACGCGTTCCTGCTTTATCTGTATATACTTTGAATGACGTAATGGTTAATGGCTCATACACTTCAAAACTTGTAATCGAAACCGTTGAATTCGATCCACTATAATCCGATGACCCACTATGCGAAACTTGCCCCACGTTTAAGGTATCCCCTGGATAATAAACTACATTTTGAGCATAATATGTGGTGGTATTATTTAAAACAGGTGTGATAAATGTATTACCTGTCCCTACTAAATTTCCTCCACTTGCTGCATCGTACCACTCAATATTCGAACCCGTAGCACTTAATGTTCCTGAACCCGACATAAATACTTCGTCGCCTGTTCCAACTGGAAGCGGATTAGACAATACCTCTATGTGAACCATTGAAGATGTAAAATCTTCGCAATAACCCGAAACTGTCAAGAAATAATCACCTGTTTGTGAAACAATTATACTTTGTGTCATCTCTCCCGAATTCCATGCATATGCACTCATACCCGCAGGGCCCTCTAATACAACTACTTCGCCCTCACATATTGTGGTTGAACCTTGTATATTGATGCTTGGAGTTTGATCTGGATTGGCTTCTACTAAAATTTTTGGTGACCATGTTTTACAATTCCCCGACTTTACTTGCACACTATATTCTCCTGTAGTAGAAACTTGTACACTCTGCGTAGTTGCACCAGTATTCCATAAATACGTATATCCATTACCACTTGGAGCTTCTAAGGTTACAGATGCTCCATTACATAAGTAAGGAGTTCCTATTATATTCACATTCGCTTGCGGAGAAATACAATCGCCCTCTTTTACATGATACACTTGATCTACACCTTGATTTACAAATTTTGTCTTTGTGCCCGAAGGCCATTTAATTATCGTAGAATCTATACTCGTTGCAGTACCCAAACCAAAATGTAATTGTAATGAATTACAATTACCATAACTCTCTCCTACTCTAACTTCTCGGGTTTGAACTCCCCAAGGTCCATAAATAAAAACTCTTGCACCTACCGCATCTCTATTACTTGTTGTCCCTTGTAAATTATACACTACATAATGATTTGCATTATCTGTGCTATTAAGCCAAAGTATATCTGGAATACTTGACGGTGTATTATAACCTGTACCATACCCAGCATATATATCTAATTTTCCATCAAAATTCAAATCTCCTACCCCAAATGAATGTATAGTTTTATTTGTCGGAAATGCATTCGGTACTGGCGAAAAGGTATTGTCTCCATTATTTCTAAATAATCTTGCAGAAGTACCCGATGCCGTTGAGCCACTAAATAGCACATCTACATAACCATCATTGTCGAAATCAGCCATCTTACTTTCATATGGAGTAAATGCTATATTTAATCCCGCTGCATTACCTACATTGATATTTGTAAATTGTCCAGCTCCATTATTTAACATTAACATAGTTTGTACATCATGATTGGTAATTAATACATCAAACCAACCATCGTTATTTATATCTTCAAAATTAGCTGTCCAACTTTGCGACTTTATCTTTAAACCATGCCCAGCAGCATTTTCTGTAAATGTTCCATTCCCATTATTCACAAATAATATATTAATGCGTCTTGCATCATTTGTGTCGTTAACCCCTTGTCTGCATTTTGCAATGTATAAATCTAAATCTCCATCATTATCAAAATCACTCCAAACCGACCCATAATTCCCACTATCATCCGTTGGAGTAACGTCAAAATTTATAATATTCGAAACCGTAAAATTTCCATTCCCATCATTTAACCAAATTTTACTCAACCCAACATCATTACATCCAAATAAATCTAAATCTCCATCATTATCTACATCCACTAAATTCATGTTTTGTAGAAAATAATTCGACCCCGTAATGGTAGTTGCAGCCGTAAAACTAGAACCTGAATTCTTAGATAATGTAGCATTCCCATTAAATCCTCCAACTACATCTTTATAT
>DATCKI010000167.1:0-18663 GCA_036562365.1 Bacteroidia bacterium
ACCTAGTATTTCGCTTATGACAATATCGCCCCAATTGGGTTTGTAATATTTTAGAAGAAGTAATGTGTCTAATTCTAAACTTGCATTATTACAATCGACCCCGAAATATTGGACTCTAATCTTAAAAATTTTATTCTTCGGAGGAATGAAATTTAGTGTGGCTTGTATGGTATCTCTCGATTTAATAATTATGCTACTTACCATGGAATATTGTAAACTATCTTGGAAGTTATATATGCTCCAATTACTAGTTTTTGTATACTTATTGAGTACAATTTCAAATTTATTTGTATCGACCATATAAGCCGCAATTATTTTGAGTGGAATTGGGCTAGTGTCGAGTACAGAATTGGTATATCCTGGAGTTCCACCAGTATAACTATTGCTTGCAGTGAAGTTAGGTGTAGCATCGCAGAATGAGTATGGGTTGATTCGCTCAAGGCTAAATCCACCATCATCTTTTATGGGATCATTGTACCAAGAGATATGGAATTTAACAAAGTCAATTAAAGTATTGCCAGTATCTCTAATCGAGACCTTTGCTTCAGTATTATTAATACTCGGTAATGAGGATACTGGCAATACATTTAATCCAGGAAAATAATTAATAAATGAATTGGGTATAATTAATCCAAAGCCTTTGGCAGGAATAACTTTATCGGGTAAGGAAATGCAATTGTTTTCTATACATAATTTATAATATTTTGTTTGTATAGAATAATTTTGCGTATTGAATAGTTCTACATATTCGGTGTTGGGTAGCCCTATGGTAGGGGTAGGGTCGGCATGAATTTCATTTATAACTAAATCGAATGGTACAGGCTTTATGAATGTTAGATGTAAATTAGTATCAGAGCTTTTATTTTGAGCGGTATCGTAAACATTTTTAATTTCAATATTATACACAGTAGCATGCTGCATAGGTGTATTGAAGTCGGCTATTAATACTCTTTGGTCTGTGTCTAATGTTAGTAGTGTTGGACTTTCATTATTGCGTGAAATTTGGCTGGCATAAAACAATGTTTTATGTATGGGTTCACTAAACAAAAAAGCCAATTTATTCGCGGTTAATATTTTTCCATTAAGCAGTTTAGGTGCGGTTTGGTCGGATGTGAAAAGGTCGAAACTTATGTCGTCGAAATAAAAGTTTTGGGTGTTACTTTGGGTGTATTTACACCATATTCCCATAAAATTTGTAGAGAAATTAATATTTACATGCGCTTTAAAATCGTGTTTAAAGGAATAGAATGCACTTGAATCAAAGGAAATAAAAAAGGAGTCAGCAGGTGTTTTAAGCACACGTATACGCTTTGGGGCATTTTGTGCATAAACGCTACCTGCCACTCCACTTCCGATTAGAGTATGAGACGTACCGTTCTGTTTAACTATTTTGATGGGATCGTTAGAGCCGTTTTCTCCAATCTCTAAATAAATTCCATCTAAGTTGCTCGCTAAGAAGTCCATCCCACTAGCCATAAGATAGAACCTAAATTGATTGTTTGCGCTCGGAGCAAAACCCAAGTTAAACCAGAATTCCCAATAAAAACTGTCGGTGCCGTTCACGAAAATCGGCGTATTAATGTAAGTACTCCCCCCAGCACTTGCATTCAATTGTAATTGTTGCTGATTGTTTATCTTAAAATCTTGTGTATTCCCTTCCCAAATACTATTGTTATTTAGAAATGGATAGCTGAAATCATCCCATACCTGTGCATACAGGTATGGAACGGCCAATAATAATATGAATGTGATAAAGGTTGGTTTCATGCTTCAAATTTCGAAATTATCTTGCTCTCGTTTTAAGAAGTACTAATGCACTATAATTTTGGGTTTTGATGGTATTTTGTTGATTTTTAGTTTGTTGGATTTGTTTTTTGCTTTTTTGTGACTTATTGAAGGACAATGAGTTTTGATTTAATGGGATTTTTTGGTCAAAAAAAAACCGCTACTAGAGCGGCTTTTAAATGTTTTGATTAAAATTATCGGTATTGTTTTTTGATTTTTGCAACCAAATCTGGGTAATCACTAATGATGCCATCAACACCCATTTCAATCATTTTTCCAATTTTTATGCTATCGTTTACGGTATATGGAATAACTTTCACACCATCAGACTTTATCTTTTCAACTTGTTCTTTATCAATGGATAAAAAGTATGGTGAATAATAATCAGGAACAAAGCTTAAGCTAGTTTTATCTTTTTCCCAATTTCCATCTTTACGACCAAGTAAAGAGATACGAATCGAAGGATCAATTTTCTTCACTTCTTCTAGACTTCTAGGGTCGAAGCTTTGAATAATAGTATATTTTTCAATTTCATGTTTTTTAATTATATCCATTACTAATTGAGCATATTCAGCTGGTTTAGGGCTATAGAAATTATCCCATTCTGGATCTGATTTTATCTCAATATTGAATTGTGGTAATGGTCTATTTAATTTTTCGCAAGTGTTCTTAGTAACGATAATTGCAGAATCTAAGAGAGCTACTTTTTCGTATTTAAGTCTTTGCCCCATGAAGTTTTTATTCAAACGACCTCCACATCTAAATTCACGAACTTGTTCATAGGTCATATTATAAATGATGATTTTTTCATCTTCAAAAGGCATAATTCTATCATCGTTTGGATGGTCGCAAATACTACTGCTCATCCAAGGATCATGTGAAAGGACAACTTTTTTATCTTTCGTAATAGCTAGATCCATTTCTAATGTGGTTAATTCAGGAATAGCTAATGCAATTGGAATAGCAAATAAATTATTCTCTGGTGCTAATCCACGAGCAATACGATGTCCTTGTATATCGAAGCCTTTAGGAACTTCATAACGCAAGTTTAAGGTGTTCGAATCTTCGTTATTTGCGTCATTTGATTTCTTGTTTCCACAAGAACTAATCAGAGCAATTGAAATTATTCCTAATAAATACTTTCTCATATTTTATTGAATGATTTTAAATTCAGTTCTTCTATTTTCAGCTCTTCCAACATCTGTATTATTTGGAGCAATTGGTTTGGTACTGCCATAACCTTTATAGCTTAAACGAGCTTTATCAATTCCTGCATTAATCAAGTACTCATAAACAGCTTTAGCTCTGTTTTCACTAAGTTTTTTATTTAAATCATCGCTTCCCACATTGTCGGTATGGCCACCAATTTCAATTTTCAAACTGTTGTTTTGGGTAAGGAATTCAACCAACTTATTTAACTCGGCTTTACTTGGTTCAAGTAAGGTGAATTCATTAGTTTCGAAGAAAATATTTTTAAGTACAACGGTTTTATTTGCATGAATTGGACTTAGTTCTATGATTTTCTCAAATGGTTCTGAAATATTATTTGTGCCAGAAAGTGTAAAGTTTTCTGAATAGAATAAATATCCAGATTTACTTACATTCAATGCATAATCTTGATTTGTAGGTAAGGCAACTAAGAAGCTACCATTTACTTTATCAGACGCGGAAGTGATAGCTGTTTTTGTAGTAGATAAATTGATTAGTTCGAATATAGCTTCTAATTTTTGCCCTGTCTCTTTATCTTGTACTATACCTTTTAAGTAGGTAACTGGATTTGGACGAGCCTGCGTATATAAATCAAAAGAATAAATATCCATATCTCCATAACCACCCGGTCTATCACTAGTGATATATGCAAAATCACCTGATGCATTTACAATTATTGCTTGCTCATTTCCTGGAGAATTTATTGGGTATCCAATATTTACAGCTTTACCCCATGAACCGTCTGCTTGACGTCTTGAATAAAAAATATCATCTCCTCCAAATCCATAATGCCCATTCGAAACGAAGTATAAAGTTTGGTTATCAGGATGTATAAAAGGAAAATGATCTTCTTCTGGAGTATTAATATTGGGGCCTAATTTAATTGGGTTTGACCATGTTCCATCGTTTTGTAATTCGCTGGTATATATGTCTCTTTTTCCTCCTCTATTACTTACAAAATAAAGTGTACGACCATCAGAACTAAATGAAGGTTGAGACTCCCAAGCCTTTGAATTAACTGGAGCTCCAACATTTTTAGGTTTAGTCCAATTATCACCTTCTTTTTTACTATAGTAAATATCGCAACTTCCTAAACCATCTTCTCTATTACAAGCTGCAAAAAACAGGAAACGTCCATCTGGAGTGATAAAAGGTGTACCCTCGTTACAACCAGAATTTAAAGGTTCTCCAGCATTTACAGATGGTCCCCATTCCTCAGTGGTTGAATTTCTTCTTGCGATGTAGAAATCTTCTAACATTCCGTTTCTACCTGGGCAAGTAGGAGGTAATACTGGTGGTTCAGTACGGCAAAAAATGAGAGTTTTATCATCGAGGCTTAAAGCTGGATGATAATCCATATACTTAGTATTAATAGTTGGACCAAGATTTTTAGGACTAAATGGAACTGGATTTTTAACCATATAGTCTAAAAGCAAACATTCATCTTTTAGTCGACGCACTAATGCAAAATCGCTGGTATCCCCACCTTTATTTTTTTCTAAGAATAAGCTATAATATTCAATAGCATCTTTATAGTATCCGTTTTTCTTATCAAGATCTGCTGCTGTTTTATAACCGTATGGATAGAAACTATCGTTTTGCTTTAATCCCAGTTTAAGGTAATCGTTCCCTTCCTTTTCACGTTTTGTATCTACTAATATTGTACTTAAAGCGAAGTAAGCTTCAGCGAAGCTTGGATCATATTCAATTGCATTCCTGAAATGAGTTTCAGCTTTTAATGGTTGTCCGCTACGATAATATGCATCAGCAGTTTGAAATGCTTTTATGGCTTTAGAATTCTTAGAGCTTAATGTGAATTTTTGAGCCTGACAACTAAATATTATCGAAGCACAAGCTAAAAAAGTGAAAAATCTAATCATTATGGAATGTTTAAATATTTATGTGTTTGTAAAGATAGGGTCCATTTTGGATTTTCCTTAATATACTCAATTATGAGGGGGAGCATTTCGGCAGATTTGCCCCATTCTGGTTGAAGGTATAAACGACAATTATTATTCATTTGTTCGGCAAAACCTTCGGCCCACTTAAAATCGGATTTATTATATATAATAATTTTTAGCTCATCGGCTTGAGTATAAAATTCGGGCAAAGCCTGTTTAAATTTCTTTGGGCTAAAGCAAATCCAATCCCATTTACCAGAGATAGGATGTGCCCCAGAAGTTTCAATAAAAGTTTTAATACCAGCTTCTTGAAGTGCAGCGGTTAATTCAGTGCAATCGTGCATTAATGGTTCGCCGCCGGTAATAACAGCGTAAAGAGCATTAGAATCTTTTACCCAGCTAACTATTTCGGCAATGCTATAACGTGGATGAGCATCTGCATCCCAGCTTTCTTTTACATCGCACCAAAAACACCCAACGTCGCAGCCGCCAAGTCGTATAAAATAACAAGGCATACCAGAATTAAAGCCTTCTCCTTGTATGGTATAGAAGTGCTCCATGATGGGTAGTTTAAGGTCTGTTGCCGAATTTGTGAGGCTAGTGTCCATCCTTATTTAAACGTTTCTTTTTGCTAAATTAGTATGTATGAGCTTAGGAATTATGTACAATTTCTAGGGTATATCGGATTAGATTATCGATAGTTATATCAGATTGAGTGGAGAAAGTTCCATTTGCTCTATTTGCCACTATAGCTGAAATACTACAAGCCTTATGTCCAAATAAAGAGCTTAAACCATAAATCATACTGGTTTCCATTTCAAAATTCGTAACTCTAATATTTTTCATTTCCCAATTTTGGAAAGTATCAAAAAGGTTTGGATACTTTAATGGAACTCGTAATTGACGTCCTTGTGGAGCATAAAATCCAGGGGCCGTAATAGTAATTCCTTTATGAGCATTAACAGTAAGTGCACGAATTAATTCATCGTTTCCTGCCACAACATATGGTTTAGCAAGGTCTGAAGGATAGTTGTTTTCTGCTAAGAAACGAGTTAGAATCTGTTTTTCAGCCTCATTTGCATCGAAAGGATAGTAATTCATAACCCCATCAGTACCTAAAGCAAATTCAGAAACCACGTAAGAATCGACAGGAATATCTGCTTGTAGTGAACCAGACGTTCCTATACGAATAATACGAAGTATTCTTCTTTCTGGTAAGAATTCTCTGGTTTTAAGGTTTATAGAGGTTAAAGCGTCAAGTTCGTTTAAGACTATATCGATATTATCTGGCCCAATACCAGTTGAAAGCACAGTATAACGTTTGTTGCCAATATAACCAGTATGCGATACAAATTCGCGGTGTTGTTGTTTAGATTCTATAGAATCGAAATATTTAGAAACCTTTGGAACGCGGTCTGGATCCCCAACAAAGAATACAGTATCAGCTAATTCTTCAGGTAACATATCTAGGTGGTAAACAGCTCCACGAGAATTTAATATAAGTTCGGATGCTTTTAGCATAATTCTATTAATTTTGCCAAAAATAAAAATAAGCCCAGAGAATACGAATTTTAAATACTTTGTATATATTCGAAATCTACCAAGTTTAAAACCAAACACACAATCAACTATTATGAGTAACCTGTTTATCGTTCCCATTGATTTTGAAGAACAATCAATGATTTCTCTTGAGCAAGCTGGAAATTTAGCCTATGTATTAAAATCTGACATTATTTTATTACATGTGATGGATGAACCAGGAAGTTCTGCCTCTGCAAAACAATATCACAAAGAGTTAAAAGCAGAAATTAAAGACAAATTGGAGGTATATGTTAAAAACCTATCGAATGAATATGGCTTAAAAGTGAGCTACGAAATTCGTTATGGAAAACCTTACCAAGAAATCTGTGATTTTGCTGAAGAGAAAGATGCAACATTAATTATAATGGGCTCGAATAAATATAAAGGAATTAAACGATTTATTGGTTCAAACTCTTTAAGAGTTGTGCGCCAGAGTTCAATTCCAGTTATTACCATTAAAGGTAAAAGTCATAAAAAAGGTTGCGAGAGAATATTATTACCTCTTGATTTAACGAAAGAAACAAGAGAAAAAGTAGCACGATGCCTTGAATTTGCTAGGGCTTATGGTGCTGAAGTACATGTCGTAAGTGTAAATGAAAATGATTCATTCGAGAAAAGTGCTTTAGAGCGCCAAATGAATCAAGTGAAAACTTATTTACAAGGCCACGATATTAAAGTAGTAGACAAATTTTTAGTTAAATCTGGTTCCATAGCCCAAACCATTTTGAAATATGGAATGGAAAATGACGTTGATTTAATTATGATTATGACACAACAAGAGCAAAATATTACCGATTTATTTATTGGTTCTCAAGCTCAAGATATTATTAATAATTCAGAAATTCCAGTTCTGAGCGTTATTCCGCGTACTCAAGAAGTGAGTATAGGATCCATTTTTTATAGTTAATACATGAAAGTAAGTGCCTCTGTTTTTAGTAATCCTTCCGTTCCTCTGCAGCAAGTAGTTCAATCGCTCGATGTTTGTAAAGTGGACATGCTGCATGTGGATTGCTCTGATGAACCTGAAGTATTCGAAAAAATAGAGGAGATAAGAACGTATAGCAAGACACCAATCGACTTACACATCATAAGCGATAGGCCTTCGTTATTTGTTCCACTTATAGAAAAACATAAACCAGAATTCGTGCAGTTTCAGTACGAGTCGCTACCTTCTAATTTTGAGCATCCCATTTTCGAACATAGTAAAATGGGCTTAAGTATAGTGTCCGAAACCGATTGGAAAGTGTTTTCTAAATTTGAAAAGGCTTTTAGGCACATATTATTTATGGCTACAACTCCAGGGAAGAGTGGAGGACGTTTCGATCCGGTAAATTTTAAGAAAATTCGCTCTTTCAAAAAACAATTCCCGGCTACAAGAGTACATGTAGATGGTGGAGTGAACGGAGAAGTTTCTTTTATACTCAGAACTTTAGGAGTTGATTGTATTATTTCAGGGTCTTTCTTAGTGAAGAATGATAATCCGGCTTTAGCAATGTTAGATTTATTGCACAGAGAAATTGACAGTTCATTTCAAGTGTACGATTTTATGTTGCCATTAGAAGAACTACCAGTAATGAATATTAATGAAGCAAACTTTTTTGCTGCGGTTGAAACGATAGATCAGTACAAATATGGATTTATGTTTTTTACCGATAATTCAGGGAAATTAGTGGGAATGACAACCAATGCAGATCTACGTAAGGCACTTTTAAAAAATCAACAAAATTTAGCAAATATTCCGGTTACAGATTTTATAAATCCACACCCATTTACCTGCGACGAAACCCTTAATGTTGGGGCAATGCTTTCAAAAGTTAAATCAGCATCGTTTCCTGTATTATATTTGCCAGTAATTAATAGTAATGGAAATCTCACTGGAGCTTTAACGTTCCAGCAACTTATAAAAGGAGAATAATGGTAATAGAATTAAAAAAAGAGGTAAGTCAGGCACAAGCTGCTGAATTAGGCGTTCAAGCTCGATGTATCGTTTTTGAAGAAAATGGTCGTTCGATATTAGTTTCTGCATCTTCAGTGAAAGAATTGCCAGAAGTTTTAAAACCTCATACTGAGGCGTTTTTTGTGACTTCTAGCGATATTCAATTGGCTTCAAAAGAATACAGAAAAGAAAAACGTGAAATCGACTTAGGATTTACTAAAATAGGTGGTAAAAATAACAATACAGTTATGATTACTGGTCCATGTTCTGTTGAGAGTTTAGAGCAAATTACACAAGCAGCTGAACTATGTGTAGAGCGTGGAATTGGAATTTTACGTGCAGGTTGTTATAAACCTCGTACTTCGCCTTACTCTTTCCAAGGTTTAGGGCTTGAAGGGCTAAAACTTCTCGCTTTAATGCGAGAGAAATACGGACTTAAAGTTATTACTGAAGTTCGTGATGCCTCTCATGTTGACGATGTAATTGAATATACAGATATTATTCAAATTGGCGCTAAGGCTATGTACGACCAAGGGATTTTACGTCGTTGTGGTCAAGTGAAAAAGCCAGTTTTATTAAAACGTGGATTCGGAACCACTCTTCAAGAATTTGTGCAAGCTGCTGAATTTATTTTAAGTGGAGGTAATCCTAATGTGGTTTTGTGTGAAAGAGGTATTAGAACTTTTGAAACTAAAACTCGCTTTACCCTCGATTTATGTGGTGTGGCTTATCTTAAAGAATATACGAATTTACCAGTTGTATTAGACCCATCACATGCTATGGGGTATGCTTATGGAGTTCCAGATTTAACTAGAGCTTGTATGGCCATGGGTATAGATGGGTTGTTAATTGAAACTCATCCGAACCCTAAAGTTGCATTGTCTGATGCTTCTCAACAATTAGACTTTAATCAATTTAGAGCATTACACGAATCTCTTGGGGTAATTGGAAAAGCAATAGGTTATAAACTAGTTTAAGGGATTAAATATTTGATGCGAAATGCCATCTCTAGCCTAGAGATGGCATTTTTATTTTAATAAAGTTATGCAAATGAGTGAAGTAAGTTGTATAATTTATTAATTTGGAGTTCAATTTACCAAATTCTATGCTCAAAAAACTACTTACTTACCCTGTTATTAGTCTCTCCATTTTTATAGCATTTTTGTTAATTTTTTCTGCATTTTCCTATTGGAAAATATACTCGAATACTTTGGGTAAAATAAGCCATAATTATGAAAGAGTAGGTGATTGGAATAACTACCAAATTCACCCAGTGAAAAAACCTTACGAAAAGATTTCGAATCAGAATTTACTTCAATGGGATGCCGATATTTATAAATGTATTAGCGAAAGATTATATGAAGAAGAAGATAAATGTTATGGCCGAGTTAGAGGTGCTTTTTTCCCTTTATTTCCTCTTATTTGGAAGTTGTTTTATTTAAATCCTATAGCCATAAGTATTCTCAATTATATACTATTTTCATTTTCTATTTTTATTTTATTCAAACTCTATTTTAAAGAAAAACTTGAGCATAATAAATTACTCTATGCCGTATTATTGAGTTTCCCCGCTGCAGTATTTTACTTTATTCCTTATAGCGAAGCACTTTTTTTATTTACTACTTGTTTAGCTATTTGTGCAGATGCACAAAAAAAGAAAGCACTCTATTTTATTGCTGCATTATTGCTGGCTATGGTTCGCCCTGCAACTGTTTTTGTTATGCTTGCGATTAGTTTTACAGAGCTGATTAAGTGCTTTGTAGTGAAAGATATTAAAACAGGATTTAGTTCCATGTTTCTAAAACTAATTCCATTTTTTATAGGCTATTTAGTGGTATATATTATTCAATATATAAGCTCTGGAAATCCCTATCTTTTTTGGGAAGCTCGTAAGTTTTGGGTACCTGATTTAGTAACAGAATTTAAAATATCAGATTGGTCTACAGAAGGATTTGGAATGAGTGTTTTTGCTTTAGTAATAGTAATTCCTTTAAGTATGTATTTATTTTTTAAAAAAATGAATAAAATAAGAATTCAAGGAGGCCGATTTTTTATGGATATTAGGAATTATTGGAGTATGGTATCTATCTTTTATTTGTTGGGAATATTTTTGTTTACGATGCTGACTTCTAATGGGAATTTGCACAGTTTTTCACGCTTTGTATTAGGTTCGCCTTTCTTTTTTATTTTAATATTAGATTCATTAAAAAATAGAGAGAAACAAACTTGGGTTAAATATTTTATTTCGTTTATAATTTTAGTAGTTGGAGTTGCTATTTTCTTGAATAAAGTTGAGTATGGAGGCGATCGGTTTCAGTTTGCATATTTAGGTTTATACCTACTTATGTTATTTATAACATACATAATAATTAAGCCCAATTTGTCACTCAAAATAGAGTTTTTAATTGGGCTAATTCTAATCATAGCTAGTTTAATTTGGAATAGCTATTTATTCAATATGTTTTTATCGAATGCTTGGGTGTATACATAGGCTATTCAGTAATAGCTTTAAGCTTAGCAAATTTTAGTACCAATTTCTTTTCACCAGCATTTTCGAAGTTAATGGTCGCCATTCTGTCGGCGCCAGACCCTTCTAATTTTGTGATGGTTCCAGAGCCAAAACGTTGGTGTAAAACCTTCATTCCTTCATTAAAAATTTTAGGATTATCAGGAACGAAATCCGCAATACTTTCGGTAGGTTTAGCGGAAGAAGGTTGAGGAGGTTTAGAGTAGTTATAGCTCATTTTTCCGCCCCAATTTCCGCGTAATTCATCTGCATCTATATTGCTTGGTTTCTTGGCGATACCAAATTTAATATCTACTAAACTTTGGTCTAATTCAGATAAAAAACGGCTAGGTTCCGTAAAAGAAAGTTGCCCCCAACGATAACGCGATTGAGCATAAGAAAGGCTCACCTTTTGCATAGCGCGGGTAAGAGCTACATAGAAAAGGCGACGTTCTTCTTCCAATTCGGCGCGAGAGGTAGATGAAAGTTGAGACGGGAATAAATTTTCTTCCATTCCAACAATGTACACAACAGGGAATTCAAGCCCCTTTGCACTATGGATAGTCATCATGCTTACTTTATCGTCGTTTTCATCTTCTTTATCTGCATCAGTAAGCAGTGCAACATCAGCCATGAATTTATCCAAAGTTTGTAATTCTCCATCTTCATTAGGTTCATCACTAAACTCTTTAATTCCATTTAAGAGTTCCATAATATTTTCGTAACGAGAAACTCCTTCAGGGGTTTTATCGTCGAATAACTCTTTAAGAATTCTACTTTCAGCGGCAATGGTTTGAGCAGCGTCGTAAGCATTTTTATTTCGAACTTGAATAGCAAAGCTTTGGATCATAGTGGTAAACTGACTAATTTTAGAACGGGTACCACTATTAATTCCATTTTCTGGTACTTTTTCAATATTCGCTGCGACGGTAAAAATGTCTGTATTGTGTTTATCGGCAAGTACAGTAAGTTTTTCAAGAGTAGTAGTACCAATGCCACGTACAGGATAATTAATTACACGTTTTAAAGCTTCTTCATCTTTAGGGTTAAGAGCTAATCTGAAATAGGCCAATAAGTCTTTAATTTCTTTGCGTTGGTAGAAGCTCACTCCACCATAAACGCGATAAGGGATATTCATTTTACGGAGGGCTTCCTCCATACTTCTACTTTGCGAATTGGTTCTATAAAGGATTGCGAAATCTTTATTGGCAAGATGTTTATTCATCTTTTCTTCAAAGATTAATTGAGCTATTAATCGCCCTTCTTCATTATCACTTTGAGCTTTATAGATAGATATTTTGTCGCCAGGTTCATTAACCGTAAAGACGTTTTTCTTTAATTGATTTTTATTGTTTTTGATGATGGTATTAGCACCTTCAACAATGTTTTGAGTACTTCTGTAATTCTGTTCAAGTTTAAAAATTTGAACATCTGGATAATCTTTTTCGAAGTTTAAGATATTATCGATACTGGCACCACGGAAAGCGTAAATACTTTGTGCGTCATCACCAACCACACAAAGGTTTTGGTAAACAGCTGCTAATTGTTTTACAATAACATACTGAGCGAAGTTGGTATCTTGGTACTCGTCGACCATGATATACTTAAAGCGGTGTTGGTATTTATAAAGTACATCAGGGAAACGGTAGAAGAGTTCATAGGTTTTAAAAAGCAGATCGTCGAAGTCCATAGCAGACGACTTAAACAATCTTTTTTGATAGGTCATATAGATTTCGCCTAATTTCGGTTTACCGTTGGCATAATCTTCGGCAATAAGTTGTTCATTTTGAAGATAAGCGGTAGCCGATATTAGATTATTTTTAGCTTCAGAGATACGTGCATGAACTTGATTAGGTTTATAGACCTTATCGTCGAGGTTCATTTCTTTAAGTATAGTACGAATAAGGCTTCTGCTATCTTCTGTATCGTAGATAGTAAAGTTGTTAGAGTAATTAATTTTTTCAGCTTCGACGCGTAGGATACGAGAGAAAATAGAATGGAAAGTACCCATCCAAAGGTTTTTAGCTTCCTTTTCACCAGTAATTTTCACGATACGTTCTTTCATTTCGTGAGCGGCTTTATTGGTGAAGGTAAGGGCTAAAATTTCGAATGAATCTACGCCTTGACTTAATAAATAAGCAATTCTATAGGTAATAACTCTTGTTTTTCCGGAGCCTGCACCTGCAATAATCATAGCTGGGCCATCGATATGAGTAGCAGCTGCGCGTTGAACTTCATTTAAACCATCTAACCAATTCGAATCTCTTGAAATCATAGCCTACAAAATTCCGTAATTTTTTCATTATGTAGGGAGGGAAAAGATGAAAAATCTTGTTAATGGAAAAAAAATGTAAAATAGTTTCTCTATTTATGGGTTGGAAGTTAGTGGTAATAAGAAAGTTAACAATAGAATGGAATAAAATTTCTATTTTAAAAAATTTGAATGTATATTCGCCCCCTAAATTCAGAATAGAACTATATATATATGGCAGTTATTGGAAAGATTCGAAATCGTATGGGCATCCTGATGGTAATTTTCGTTGGGGGGGCTTTACTTGCGTTTATCCTAGGCGATTTCTTAACTAGTGGTGCTTATTTTTTCAACAGTGAGCAAAACACTGTAGGAGAATTTGATGGAGAAGCGATCAAAGGTGATCAATTTTCAAATGATTTAAATAAGCTAGAAAGATATTATCAAACTTTAAATCCGGAATTAGAGTTCACGGAAGAAGTTAGAAAGTCTATTGAAGAGCAATTATGGAGCGAATATCAATACAAGTATGTATTTGCGCCAAGATTAGCGTCATTAGGTATTACAGTTTCTGATGAAGAGTTGAAAGATGCTTTTAGTGGTCGTTTTATGGATCCTAATGTTCGCCAGCAATTCACAGATCCTAATACGGGAATGTTCAGCTATCAAGCTTTAGAACAAACAATTAATCAATTCCTTGATGAGTCTGTAGTTCCTGAAGATCAATTAGAAGATTGGAAAATTAGAAGAGATCAATGGAATAAATTTGAAGATCAAGTTGCACAAAATCGTGCCTTAACCAAATATGCTACGATGATTGAAAAAGGTCTTCAAGTTACTTCTGCTGAAATGAAGTCTCAATTCATCGACGATGGAACTAATTATTCTTTCCGTTTTATTGCTAAGAACTATTTTGAAATTCCTGATTCAGCAATTACTTTAACAGATGCTGATTATAAAGCTTCTTTTGCAAAACATAAAAATCGTTTTAAAAATACAGAGGCTACTCGTTACGTAAAATATGGTATATTCAGAATAATGCCATCATCAAAAGATTCAGCTGCTGCTTTAGCTGCTATTACTGAACTTAAAGGGGCATTTGCTGAAAGCGAGAACGATACAAGCTTTGTAAATGAGTTTTCAGACATTCGTCGCGATCCTTCATACTTCAAAAAAGGTGGAGTTAGCTTAGCAATCGATTCAGTTATTTTTGCTGCTAGCAATGGTACAGTGTTTGGTCCTTATATAGATGGAAATATGTACACTTTAGCTAAGAAAGTTAGCGAAAGAAGCATGCCTGATAGTGCAAAAGCTCGTATGATTTTCATCGCTTCAGTAGGTACAGATGGTAGTCCAATTGAAGGTGCTAAAGAAAAAGCAGATTCATTATTAGCTGTAGTAAAAGCTGGTAAATCTATAAAAGAATTAGCGGCAGAAGTAAATGATGATCCATCATTAAAAGCTGATTCTGGATTTATTCAACCAGGTGGTTGGATTTCATGGGAATTAGCTACACAAGCTCCAATTTTTGATAGTATTTTTAGCGCTCCTGTTAATGCTTTAAAATTAATTGACCTTTCAACTGGTTATGCAATTTTGAAAGTAGAAGAGAAAACTACTTTTAATAAGCAAGTGAAAATTGCATATGTGCAAAAAGAAATTACAGCTGATGATGGTCAATCTATAGCATTTGCTCAAGCTAATGATTTCATCGTGGAAGCAAAAACTCCAGAAGATTTTGATCGTTTGCAAAAAACAGGTAAATATTTAGTTCGCGAAGATTTATTACGTGAGTCGAGCACTGGATTAACTGCAATCGACAATTCTCGTAAAATGATTTATTGGGCATTTACTAATAAAGCAGGTGCAATAAGTGAATTAGAATTGATTGGAAATAATTATATCGTTGCAACTGTAATAAATGCACGTAATGCAAACGAAGTTGAACTTAAAACATTAAAAGGAGACCCTTCGTTTGAATCATTAGCACGTCGCGATAAAAAAGCAGCGATGCTAAAAGAGCAAATGGCGGCTGCAAATGGTGCTAATTTAGATGCGGTTGCTGCTGCATTAAACGCTCCAGTAATGTCGAGTGGTGTAGTGAATATCAACTCATATTCAGTTCCAGGTGTTGGTAATGATCCAGCAATATTAGGTGCTGCTGCAGGAGCACCAGTAAACAAAGTGTATGGCCCAATTGAAGGTCGTAGTGGAGTTTATATGATATCTGTAGAATCAAGAAATATTGGAACTGCTCCTCCAGCATTCGAGCCAAGCATGAAACGTCAGTTTGCTACGATGTTGGCACAAAAAGTAATGAGCGGATTACAAGGTGTGATTATAGAAGATGCTAAAGTACGTGACATGCGTTACAAAATGCATCAATAAAAATATCAAATTAAATTTGGAGAGGTCATTCGAAAGAATGACCTCTTTTTTTTGCAAATTCTGACGAATATTTGCAGGTTTTGCAACGTTTTTGCATGATTTACCAAGGTATTGCAGTTTTTGCAACGTAGCCGTTTAAGTGTTTTGCTGTAATGGATTAAGCTTCCGTAATTGCGGAACTTAACTAACTAAATTTATCACTTATGAAAGCAAAACATTTTATTCTATTATTAGGAGGCATAAGCTTAAGCGGTTTAGAGTTAAAGTCGCAGTCGTTGAATTGGAGTTTAGGGTTAAATTCAATGACAGCCACAGCAGGTTACATAAATCCAGGATTAGGGTTTAAAGATTCGTATGATATAGTTTTATATACAGATAGTTTGCCTCGAGCAATGTTGGCCTCTAAGTCAGGTAATTTTGGGATAAATACCATGAAGCCATTAGAGAAATTGCATGTAAGGTCAGGTCATGTTTTGATTGATGGTAATAATTTATTTAGTCCGAGTATTTATTGGACAGATAATGTGAATCAAAATTTTCCTTATTACATGCAGTATGGTTTGGAGTATTTACCACCAACTTCTGTCGATGTAGGAGGGATGAATTTCTGGAAACCGTGGTTAAGTAATGATGGAAATGGGGGAAATGGTTTTAGAAATTACGTTTTATATCTACGTAACGACGGACGAGTGTCGGTGGGCTCTCAATGTGTACCCAATGATGCCTTGATGGGAGTGTCAGGTAAATTATATGCTCGTGAGATCGAGGTGAACATAGAAAATTGGTGCGATTCTGTGTTTAACGACAATTACAAGTTATTAGACTTCGAAGAATTGCGCCAATTTATATTAGAGAATAAACATCTTCCAGGTATAAAATCAGAAGAAGAGATACTAAAAGGGGCTAGTGTGAATTTGATGCACATGAATTTAGATTTACTTCGGAAAGTTGAGGAGTTGCACTTGTATATCCTAAAGTTGGAAGAAAAAATAAAAGCCATTGAGAAACTGGGCGGAAAAGAGTAAAAGGAGGTAGTTATGAAGAGCTTAATGAAGTTTTTATTAGCATTATTAATGCTTACCGAGTTTACACATATTGAAGCCCAAAGTCCAGATAAAGAAAATTTGCAGAAGTATTGGATGGCTCGTCATAGGCAAAAACAACATTATTTGGTAGTGGGAGGGAAAGCCGGACATAGTATTCCTGCAGGGTTTTATAATAAGAAAGATAGTATGTCGCATTACGGCGATGGTACCATACGATTGGGATGGTATATTTCAATACTCGCTACTGAATGGAAATTGTTGGAAATGCATTATCAAGATAATAGTGGCACTACCGAAGAATTGTATTATGCGTTAAAGGCAATAGAAAGGCTAGATTCGGTAAGCGGGATAATGTGGAGTCATTATAATTATCCAAATGGGGTGTTGCCTAAGCATATTGATCCTGAAGATCCTAATAATCCACATTTTGCATTACTCCAGCCTGCAGTATTTGATTCAGCTACCTATAGATGGTTGCCTTCGAGCAACTATCTTCCCTTTTTGGATAATACCAAAGATGGCTTTTTTGTTCGAGATGATGTGCCAGTATATATGAAGCATCAATTAATAGGAGTAAAAAAAATAGCCTCATCTCATGCAGAATCATGGGCTCAGAATGATCATAGGTATTATTTTGCAAATGAAATGAGCCAAGATCAGTTAGTTTTCTTGCTAATGGGGTTGAAATTTGTAGATCATTTTATCCCTAATTATTGTAGTTATAATGGAGTATTCTTAAGAGCAAAAGCAAAAGAAATATGCCAAAGGATAATGGATAGGGTGGTGATGGAATATCCAAGACCTGGTCATACTCCTAAAATGCCTTATATTATTGTAAATCCACATTTGAGAAGCTATGGTCATTATCATCCCAAGGTGAAAAGAGGAGCTGATATGAATTTTTATAGTTATCCAACCGCGATAGTGGCCAATAAAATAGTTCATGATAAGAACTTTTTTGGATTTGGCTTATCTCCCAGCCAAGTTAGTAATCCAACTTACATGCGTAATCCTTTAGGGGGGGCATTAGCATTTAAAGCAAGTCTTAGCCTTGGTGCTTTAATAGTTCCATATGGATTAGGCATTAATGCTGTGAAAAATGCTCAAGATAATAAGACTAAAGAATATGCTTTGGTAGCAATTAGTAATTATGCAAAATCTTCAACAAGTCCCAATAGTTTTAAATTTTTGTATAACGAATGTGTACAAAGACAGTTCAGAAGTTGGTATATATATCCATTGATGAATCATGTATTATTTAATGAATTAAATAATTATGGTAAAAATGTAAAAAAGAAATTTAATGAATTAGGAACATTAGTAGAATGGGACTTATTAAGTTACCCATGTGAAGGAGGGTATAATTATGGATATGATGAATACACACCAGATTGGGGACAGGTAAATAAATTTTTCATTTATAAAGACTGTAGAAATATATCGGTGTATAATGATGCCTTTCAGAGTTTTAATGGCCATGGAAATGGAGAAGATTATTTGTTAATGTATAATTTATACAGACTTGCTTATCATAATATTAAGGCATTTGAACCTTATGTTGATTTGAATGTACATAATTGGAAAGTGCAGTATCCTTATTATGAATCGAATAATTGGAAGGAGAATTTGCTAGATCCAGGAGCGCATTTTTCTCCATCTTCAATAGAATTTAGAAGTTTGGTAAATGCAGTACCAAATAATAGTCAAGAAACAGGAGATGTACGATTAAAATCGGCCACATCTATCCATTTATTACCGTCTAATAATATTTTTCCTGGTTTTAAAGTGGTTTATGGAGCAAAATTTCATGCAAAAATCGTGGATGAGACTGACTGTAATTGGGATGGGTATAAAAATTTAATTTCTGAAGAATTTGATAATGATACTACTGAATTTACAAGACTTCCAGAAAAAGAAGAAGACAACTTTTTTCCACTCGCTAAAAATAACATACACTTATACCCTAATCCAGCCTGGGATAAAATTAATGTAGAAATTATCGATTCTTTAGAATCAAGGTTTTACAATGTAAAATTGATTGATTTTATGGGTAAATTGCA
>DATCKI010000169.1:0-2370 GCA_036562365.1 Bacteroidia bacterium
CGCTACTAAATTTGAAATAACCAAATTAGTACCTTCAATAGTGCTCATGTATTGAGCAACGGCCGATTTACGTTTATTTCTAAGTTTACCCCAAATATCAATTTCCCAAGATGCTTGAAGCCCAACAATCATATCTGGTAAATGGATAGGTACGATTTTTCCAGGCAAGATTTCCGTAGAAATATTACCAGCACCATCCATGGTATAGAGACCGAATTTTCGGATTCCACCATTTAGTTGAAGTCCAACTTGAGGTAATAACGCACCAGTAGCTCTTCTTTTCCCAGCTCTTGCAATTTCTATTCGTTGTAATGCCATTAATAAGTCCTGATTAGAACTCATGGCAGTATCAATGAGTGCTTGTAAATTAGGATCAGAGTAATAAGTTCTCCAATTAATTTTAGCTGTACTATTGGTATCTGCAGTTTCAGAAGTGAATGAGTTGGGTAAAGCCCTTTCTTTTATAGTTAAATTAGTTTTATAAGCTTTACAACCTGTAAGAATAAAGGTTAATAGAATAAAGCCTAAACTTATTTTCTTTTTCAGTTTCATAATATTAATTCTTAACAGTTGTGGCTTGGTTTTCGTTTGATTTTTG
This sequence comes from Bacteroidia bacterium, assembly GCA_036562365.1. Taxonomy (GTDB): domain Bacteria; phylum Bacteroidota; class Bacteroidia; order CAIKAF01; family CAIKAF01; genus JACVCJ01. The sequence goes on from DATCKI010000169.1 coordinate 599, forward strand.
TTTGTTACCTATTGAAGCAAATACTACGTATAAACCTGGAATTATAATTAGTCCAAATACGGTACCAAATAACATACCTCCAATAGTAGCTGAACCAATGGTATTATTTCCGATTTCACCAGCACCTGATGCAATAAGAAGTGGAATAAGTCCCGCTATAAATGCTATCGAAGTCATAAGGATAGGACGTAACCTTGCTTTAGCACCTTGGATGGCAGCATCGATAACCGTAGCACCTTCCTTATTTTTAAGAATGGCAAATTCCACAATTAGAATGGCATTTTTACCTAAGATACCCATCAACATGACCATAGCAATTTGTGCATAAATATTGTTCTCCAATCCCATAATATATAGGAAGAACATCGCTCCAAAAATACCAATAGGTAAAGATAAAATTACCGATAATGGTAATAAAAAACTTTCGTATTGTGCAGATAGTAATAAGTATACGAAAAGTAATGATATTCCTAAAATTAATACAGATTCATTTCCTTGATTTGCTTGGTCGCGCGATGAACCAGCCCAGTCGTATCCATAACCTTTAGGTAAAAATTCGGCTGCGGTTTCATTAATAGCATTAATTACTTGTCCACTACTGTATCCTGGTGCTGGCTGACCATTAACCATGGCTGATGTATACATGTTATAACGTGTAATCTGCTCTGGACCATACACTTTCTCGATAGACATGAAAGATGAATATGGAATCATCTCACCTTTATCATTTTTTAAATAAAGTTTCAAAATATCTTCTGGTTCTGCTCTGTATTCAGGTAAAGCTTGTACCATTACACGATACAACTGACCAAATCGTATAAAGTTTGTTGCATATTCACTACCAATAATAACCTGTAAGGTACTCATTGCATTATCAGCAGTAATTCCTTTTAATGCTGCTTTGTCTACATCTAATTTTAGTAAGAACTGTGGGAATCGAGCATTAAATGTAGTAAAGGCATTAGTGATCTCTGGTCTTTCATTTAACTTGGCAACAAAATCTTCGGTAACGTTTTGTAGTTTTTCTAAGTCTCCAGTTCCCGATTTATCTAATAAACGTAATTCGAAACCACTCGAGTTACCATATCCTGGAACTGGTGGAGGGGTAAAGAATTCGATAGATGCACCTTTAATATGCTCGGTTCTTTCACCTAAAATGCGCATAATATCCTTGTCAGAATATTTACGATCATTCCAGTTTTTTAAACTGATTAGGTTCATACCATAAACCGAACCATTACCTTCAGATAATAAAGAGTAACCAGCCAAACTTGATACGGCATCTACGCCTTCAATTTCTGATGCAATCTGCTGAACTTGATCAACTATTTCTTCTGTACGCTCTAAGGTAGCACCTACGGGAGTTGTAACGTTCGCATAAATGGTACCTTGATCTTCTTCAGGAATAAAACCTGTTGGTACAAAGTTGGTAGTAATACCAGCCATTAAACTAAATACAATAAGTACTCCAAATGTAACGACCTTACGATTGATAATGAGACTTAATAAACCTCCATACTTGGTCTCAATAAAACCATAATACTTATTGAAAGAATGGAAAAACTTATTAATAGGATTATTTGGATTTTTCTTTTCGTGGTGTGGGTTTTTAAGAATTAAAACACAAAGTGCTGGAGTTAGTGTTAAGGCTGTAATACCTGATAAAACGATAGCCATAGCCATCGTTAAAGAGAATTCTTTGTAGAAAATCCCTGACGATCCAGGCATAAAGGATGCAGGAATAAATACAGAGGCCATTACCAATGTTATAG
>DATCKI010000178.1:0-9856 GCA_036562365.1 Bacteroidia bacterium
TTTTGGTATATTTTTAGAATTATTAATCCGAATGCCACCCCAAATCCAATTGCTAATTGTTGATTTACGGATACTAATGAATTACCGCTGCTGGTATGATAATTCCTTAAATCGGCAATGGAAATGCTATTCATGCTGGTATATTGTATAGAATTGAAGAATCCTAGGGTTATAATGATAGGCATATACCAATAAATATTCGTATCGATAGTTGGAATTGCTAATAAACAAATGAGAAAACCTATGATAAAGGTATTTGTCATTAAGGTAGTTCTGTATCCAAATTTGTTTAAAATTTTAATCACAGCCGATTTTCCAAACATGGCTGTTAAAGCCATAGGTGCAACCATCCAACCCGATACTACGGCACTTTTTCCATATGCCAATTGTATCATCATTGGAATTAGAAGTGGAATTGCGCTAATTCCTAGTCGAGTTGCTAAATTTCCTAATATTCCTACTCTAAATGTTCTAACTTGGAATAGGTTTAATGGGAAGATTGGATTATCGTCGCGTTTTGCATGACGGTAATAAAGGAAAAGTAGAAGGAACCCCAGAGCAAATACTAGTAAAACGGGAGTTGTTTTAACAGTATTTCCGAATAATTCTAATGCTATAGAAAGGGAAAGAGAAGCTGCGGCGAAGATTAGAAAACCTTTTAAATCGAAGTCAATGTGTTTCGATTTAAAGTTAGGCATGTATTTAAAACTTAAGATAATTCCTAAAATTCCAATTGGAATATTTATTAAGAAAATCCAATGCCAAGAGAGGTAATCGACCATATATCCACCTACGAGCGGACCTAAAACAGGGCCTATTAGGGCGGGCATAATGGCAACATTCATAGCTTTTAAGAGCTCGTTTTTTGGGAATGCACGAATGATAGCTAGCTTTCCAACGGGCGTCATTAAACTACCACCAATACCTTGAACTATACGTGAAATAATAAGCTGATTTAAATCTTGTGAAAGTGCACAAAATAAGGAGCCAAGACTGAAAAGTATAAGCGAAAAAATAAATATTTTTTGTGTTCCAAATTTGTCGGATAAGAAACCACTAACAGGCATAAAAAGTGCAAGAGTAAGCACATAGCTAATAATTGCATTTTGCATATCGAGCGGAGACTCATGAAGATCTCTAGCAATTGCAGCCAATGAAGTATTGAGAACTGTAGAGTCGAGCATTTGCATGAAAATAGCAGTCGCTAGAACTCCTGGAAGGATTTTCTTAGTTGCTGCGTCAACACCCGAATAATTCTCCGTTACATCGTTAATCATACTCTTTACACCAAAGATTTACTCTTTTAAATGTAAGGATAATTTTAACAACTGAATTAAAATGTAATTAAGTGATGTGTTGCGTTTAGCATTAAAAGGAAAATAGTACTAATAACGACTAATCCTAAACGAGGGATAAATTTAAGCTTAATATGCACATCTTCTATATCTTTAGCTGAAATATTTGGGTCGCCAACTCCTACTTTGCGTGCAAGATGATTCTCTACAAAAAAATGGAAAAGAGTAAGTATTAATCCTAATGTACCAGCAATTAGTATTGATATTCCCCAAGTACCTCTTTCTAATAATTCAGAAAAATTAAATCCGATGAAATTATAGAGTAAAATTCCACCTGTTACAGCAGTTGAACCAGCTAAAACAGAAGCTAAGCGGAATATCTTTGGGAATATGGTATTCAGAAAGTCTTTTCTTGCAATTCCTTGATATTTGGATAGGGAAGGAATTAGAATGAAATTTATGACTATAACCTCTCCAAACCAGGCAGAGCCGCAAACTACGTGTATAAAGCGTATTAATGTGTATAATTCAGTGGACATGCGGCAAATATAGACGTCAAAATATTAGAATACTATACCTTTTTGAGGTGATTATTGTTTGATGATTTTTTGTGAATAGGTATAATTTTCTGATTTGACTTGAAAATAATATACACTAGGTTTGAAATGTGAAATTGAAATTTGTGAACTTGGGTTTTGGGTATATAGTACAGTTCTACCTGTTACATCTACTATTTTTACTTGTTTAATTTTTGATTTTTCTAAACTGAATTGAATAATATCGGAAGCCGGATTAGGCCAAACTTTTAGGGTAGGTAGTTCTTTGATATTATTGACACTTATAGGGAATGTTCTAACATGCGAGTTAAAGAATCTCCATAACTCAAGTGTAGCATCAAAGTCCATACAAGTAGTTTCACTTGAACCTGGCATAGGAGAACCTGGCCAACTATGTCCACCATTTATTACTTTAATATGTTCCACGGCATTGGGTTTAGTAGAGTTATGATAAATATATTGTATGGCATTAGATTGGTCGGTATTATTAATATCAGGTAGATTAATAGTTTGAGGGGTCATTTCGCAGGCATTTAATGTAGCCCAAGCCTGCACTAGGGTTTCAATTCTTATCATTGTAGAAGTACCATCGTTAGGATTAATTGAATCGTCGGTGCCATGAATATGAATGACTGGGGTAGGTTTAAGTGGGTTACAATGGTTATGCATATTAGGCGACATTGAGCCTGTAACGCAACCTATAGCGGCAAATCTATTTGTTTCACAGGCCATTTTGTAGGCCATAAAACTTCCATTCGACATACCAGCAAGATAAATGCGGTTGTGGTCTATATTGTAATGACTAGCAATAGTATCTATTAAGGCTTCAATAAAGCCAACATCATCTACTGTAGAACCAAGTACATTATCGTAATTCCAAAATTTAACCCCCAATATGGTAGAGCCATCAGGATATGCAAAAATGAAATTTGCGGTATCAGCTATGGGTCTAAAATCTCGATATTGCGCAAATAATGCTCCGCTTGAACTTAAGCCGTGCAAACCTATAACTAATGGAACAGCTTGATTAGAATTATAAATAGCCGGAACGTAAAATTCATAGGTTCTATTAATTCCTCCAGACATGAAGGAGCCTTGTATAGAATTCTGTGCAGAAATTTGGGAGATAAATAGTATTAAAAATACTAAGCAAGAGATGAATTTAGTCTTCACGAGATGATTAGTTTAGCATAAAGATATACTATTCAGTAATATCTTCAATATTTTCGTCGTCATGAGCTAAACCGTAGAACAATTGCATTTTATTAGAATCAGGGTCTTTTAAGGAAATAAAAATTTTAGCTCTAGTTTTAGGATGAACGAATAGCCAGGCATTTTCGTCGAGTTTAGGATAGGTTTTAAAGCTAGCTAATTTAGCTTGATAATTTTCTCTATCGTTGTATTCTTCAGTATAACCGTAAACTTTAGAATCTGCAATATGGTAAGTAGCTTTTCCGAAAGTGAATTTAGCTACGGCATCGATGGTTCCATCGCTGTATTCAATAAATTCCCATTGATTCCCAGCTTTATTTTTAAAAGAGTTGAGGTTTAGTCCGAGAAATTCTTGACTAAAAGAGGGGAGAGCGTAAAAGGCGCTCACGAAAATTAGGCATAAAGTTTTCATATACAAAGGGGTTGATATAGAAATATACAAAAAAAAGTCAATGTTTAGAAATCTTGACTAGTATTTAACATATTGGCACTAAAATAATTGCTTTACTTTAGGCGCTCTCTTTTTTGGAATTTAGGTAGGTTAAGGTTGTATTTAACCGATATAATACGGACGAGAATAACGGTAATAGCACCAGCAATTTCAGAGGCTTCGTGAGGGAAATTAAGAAATTGGAATAAGAAATAGATGCTACCACCAGCAATACAAGCGAGTGCATAAATATCTTTTTGGAAGAGCATAGGCACTTCGTTTAGAAGAATATCTCTGATAACTCCACCTACGGAGCCAGTAATAGCACCCATAATGATGCAGGTCCAATATGGGAAACCTGCATCTAAACTTTTACTTATACCAACAATAGTGAAAAGGCCAAGACCTATGGTATCGAATAAAAAAAGAGTACTACCGAGTTTGAAGATTTTTTGTTTGAAGGTAATAGTAGCAATAAGGGCAATACCTGTAATTAGAACATATTTTCCATCTGTCATCCAGAATGGAGTTTGATTGAGCAGTAAGTCTCTTAGGGTACCGCCCCCAATCGCTGTAACTAGGCCAATGATATATGCACCAAACCAGTCGATTTGTTTACCAGCCGCTATACGCAAACCGCTTACTGCGAATGCGAAAGTTCCTAGTAGTTCGATGATATTTATAAGTGTAAGATTCAAACTTCAATAAAGGTAGGAAAAAATAAGGTTTCATGACTTCAAGTTTTTTATTTATTAAGTGAAAAAATTATTTAGAGTACAAATAGAGTTTTCCGTACTCGCGCGAATTATGTTGTGGGCCTGTAAAACCTTGTTTTAGTAAACTCTTTCGTATAGACTGCATCACAAACCAATGACTAACAATAAGTATATTTTGTTCTTCAAGTTTTAAAATTTCGTCTATGAATAAATCTATTTTATTTTCGAATTCTTTTTTTGCTGGAAAGTCTTTATCTAATTGTTTTTTAGAGATAATACCCCAGAATAAAAAAGGCAATTTTTTATATTTAGGAAGGTGTGGAATTATATCGAATTCTACCAACTCTTCTTTTTCATGAATCAGTCCATCGTATATGCATTGCGCAGTAATTTTAGCGCGATGCATAGTGCTACAAAAAGCTATGTCCCATTTGGTGGGCGATGGTTCCCATTTTGAGACTTTTAAATCTTTACAATTATCATATTCATTAAACCAAGAACTAACTTCATCTAATGTAGCCAGTTTAAGAAGTGGAAGAGGGTAGTCCACCTTAAAATGTCTAACGAGTCCTATATTCATCTCTTAATTTTTTTACAAAGAAATAGAGGATTATAAGTCTCTACAATTAAAATAGGTAAAAGCCAGTTTAGAGGAGATTAATGTGGAGGAAAATTCGACAAATAATTTTTTTATTTTATTCTAAATCTCCTTGTTTAAGAGTTTGTTAAGTTGATTTTAAGAGCTTGTTTACAGTTTGTTTTTCGAAAATTAGGCAAAAAAAAAAGCACGAGTTATTAGCTCGTGCTCATAAGAAAAAACGATATTTAAAATTATGGATTTGTTGACCAAATAGCAGCACTTTTAATTAATGCACGTCTAGGCATTTTCCAGATATCGGTAATTAATAATGCAAAATCTTCAGGTTGTAAAACTTTATCCGGATTACCATCTGTTAACCCTAAGTCTTTACTCATATCCGAAGCAATGGTAGAAGGAGTAAGTGTGCTAACGCGGATATTGTTTTTGCGTACTTCTTTCATTAAAGATTCGCTCATACCAATAACTGCAAATTTAGAAGCTGAATAAGCGCTAGTAGTTGCATTACCAGCTAATCCAGCCGTTGAAGAGATATTGAAAATATCTCCAGTATTTCTAGCAATCATTTGAGGTAAAACTTCTTTTGTAACATAATACATACCCATAACATTGGTCTGTATAATATCGAAGAAGTCTTCTTCATCCATATCCATGAAAGTGCCGAATTTTGCAATACCAGCATTATTAACAAGAATATCTATTTGCGGGAAAACAGTAAATATTTTAGCAATACCTGCTTTAACTTCAGCTTTGTTTTTAATGTCGAATGCGGCATAAGTTGCATCAACATTCAAAGCTTTAATTTCTTCGCAAACAGATTTTAAAAGGTTTTCATCTCTACCAGTAATGGCAACTGAAACTCCTTCTTTAGCGAATGCTAAAGCCGTTGCTTTTCCTAATCCACGTGTGCCACCGGTAACCAGTGCATATTTTTTATCTGACATTTTTATTGAATTTAATGTGCAAAATTAGTTCAATTCTAGTGTCTCTGCGAATTTATATGCTATTAGTGGCCGATTAGAATTAAATTTTTCAATATTTAGCGTGAACCTTGATTTGGTTCTCTTCCAGCGTCCGATTTATTTCTTTGGAAAATGGTAAATCCTAAACCAAGGCCTAACCATGGAGAATTTCTATATACCCAATTTTTTCCAATTTCACCTGGTATAAAATCAGCTCCTACAAAAGTTCCAATTTGGAAATGAGAATAAGAATATAATAACGATAAAGTAGGAACAAATGCTCCAGTTGTGGTGGATTTGTTAATTACACTATTGGTTGATTCTGGGCTAACCATTACCGTTGAAACACCCACACCTAATAGAATACCAATAGATTGTTTGACTCTACTTTTAAATTGATATTCATATCCTGCATTAATACCTAATGAGAATCCTGTGCTATATTCAAATGGTCTGTCTTTTCCTCCAAATCTTAATTTAATTGGTAGTGTAGAAAATCCCCAGGCAAAAGAACTCGAGCGTGCAAAGTATTCACTTGTTTTGGTATTAAAGTCCTTTGCATCAATTAAGAAATACTCACCATTAGTGTGTAAAGAAATATACTGATTTTTATATCGTTCTGCTTCCACATCTGAATTATTCCCTTCGTCTTGTGGACTGCTTTTCAGATTTTCGTTTTCGACTAGTAATTTTAGACTGTCTATAGTTTGTTCAAGTACCTCAATTTTTTTTGCTTTTTCATTAGGTTCTCTAAAATTCCAAAACTTAATTAAAATTTCAGATTTTTTAATTTCATAAGCAGTAAATTTAGTTCCAGCCTTAGCAATATAATATGTATTTAGTGTATCTACAGTGTCGGCTAATAAATTATATTTTTTTACTTTGATATCTACATCAGTGATATAATATTTACCCGTTATATTTCCTTTTTCTTGTGCGAAAAGAATGCTACAGCTAATAAATAATATTAGCAGAGAGTATAATTTTTTCATAGTTAATTAATTAGTGCTGTAATATTATCTATAATTAGCACTAAAAGTTTAATGAAAAATCCTGTTTTTTAATCTATTTTGCCTGATTTTCCTTTAAATAATATTTCCATCTTGCATTTGTACATGCACATCGGCAATATTAGCCAATTCCATATTATGCGTTACAATTACAAAGGTTTGTCCCATATCATCTCTTAATTTCACAAATAATTCGTGTAGAGATTTTGCATTTTCACTATCTAAATTTCCACTGGGTTCGTCGGCAAATATAACGAGCGGATTATTGATTAAAGCTCTAGCTACAGCGGTACGTTGTTGTTCACCACCACTTAATTCAGACGGTTTATGGTCTCTACGTGCGGCAAGTCCAAGCTTGTCCATAATTTCTATAGCTTTCTTCTCCGCATCAGCCTTAGGCATTCCATCTAGTAAGGCAGGTAACATTACGTTTTCTATGGCTGTAAATTCAGGTAATAAATGATGAAACTGAAATACAAAGCCAATTCTCTTATTTCTAAACTTCGAAAGTTCTTTATCGTTCTTGAAATTTAATTTTTCTCCTTTAAACGAAATTTCTCCTTGATCAGCTTTATCTAAAGTGCCTAAAATATGCAATAATGTACTTTTTCCGGCGCCCGATTTACCTGTAATGGCAATAATTTTTCCTTCAGGAATGTCTATACTAACTCCTTTTAAAACGTGGAGTTTACCATAACTTTTTTGCAGATTTTTAGCGCTGATTATCATATAGAGTGCTTTTCGAAGAATTCTTTTACAAATATAAAATGGTCAGTGTAAACCGAACTATGTGTTAAGATATTTATATGGTCATAATTTTCTTTATTTCCATTTTTCTTAGAAAGTATCATAATATTATCTGGATTTTGGCCCACTTCTTGCATTAAAATTTGCACATCTTTATAATGTCCTAACATATCATCGTTTATTCCGGTTAAGAATTTCATGGGCGGAAGTTCAACCTTTTTCAATAATTCAGAAACATTTTGTTTGGTTGGTTTATAAATCCATTTTTTCGAATATACCCAATTATTTACTTGTAAATAAAAGTCTTTAGGTTCATTATCGCTACCCATTTTTAATTTAACTGCTGGCAAGTATCCTACTAAAAAAGAACTGAGGGTTCCAACTAAGCTCCACATTAAATCGATCATCCAAATTCGCTTAAAGTTGAATCTTGCCAATCGGCGTTTAGACCCAAAAAATACCATGCTCGATATTTTAGAAGCATATTCTGGTTTAATGGCTAATAATGCCAAACTCAAGACTCCACCCCAAGAATGTGCACCTAACCCAATTTTGGCGTTCGGGTGTAAAGATTGGATAAAATCTATATAAGCAGGGATTTCTTGTTCGATGGTATTGTACTGGTTCACCTTACAATTTTTGTCAATTTTAGGGGTACTTTGACCTTTCCCGCGCATGTCGGGACAATAGACGGTAAAACCATGGGCAGCTAAAAAAGGAGCTAAACCTTTTCCGCTTTTACTAAAAAATATTTTCGCATTTTCTATGCTGCCATGAATCAGAAGTATAGGTTTATTTTGCTCTGTTTCTGGCTTAAAACAATGGACACAGATAGAATCGTTTTCTAAAGGGATGGAAAAAGATTCGTAAATAGTTTTCATGAAAATGTAAGAAATTTTCCACAATGTACTAAAAAGCTCGAATCGAATATTATTTTTGTAATTCCTGAATAAGGAAGGAAGAAAAAGACATGTCAGAATTTATAGTATCAGCCAGAAAATATAGACCGCAGACATTTGAAGATGTAGTAGGGCAAAAACACATTACGAATACGTTGAAAAACGCAATTCGTACGGGTAAAGTTGCGCATGCATTTTTGTTTTGTGGGCCGCGTGGGGTAGGTAAAACTACTTCTGCACGTATTTTGGCGAAGACCCTAAACTGCATGAATCTAACCGAAAGTTTAGATCCGTGTAATAATTGTGAGTCTTGTACTGCATTCAACGAAAGTCATTCTTTCAATATTCATGAGCTCGATGCGGCATCAAATAACGGGGTTGATGATATCCGTAAATTAGTTGAGCAAGTTCGTATTGCCCCTCAAGTTGGAACACATAGTGTTTATATCATCGACGAGGTTCACATGTTAAGTACAGCAGCATTCAATGCTTTCCTTAAAACATTAGAAGAACCACCTGCACACGCTATTTTCATCTTAGCAACTACAGAACGTCATAAAATTTTACCTACTATTCTATCTCGTTGTCAGGTGTTCGATTTTAGTCGAATTACCATTGACGATATGGCTGAGCATTTAGGTAATATTGCTAAGAAAGAAGGCGTTCAAGCAGAACATGATGCCTTGCATATTATTGCTCAAAAGGCGGATGGTGCACTTCGTGATGCGCTTTCTATATTTGATAGAATGGTAACTTTCTCTGGAAATAACCTTACTTATCAAGCTGTAATAGATACTTTAAATGTATTAGATTACGACTATTTCTTTAAGATTGTAGATTACGCAATGGAAGGAGATATACGTCAGTTGCTCCTTACCTATAACGAAATCATAAATAAAGGTTTTGAAGGTCACCACTTCATTACTGGTCTTTGCGATCATTTACGTAACTTAATGGTGGCTCGTGATGCGCAAACAGTTAAACTTTTAGAAGTTGGTGAAAAAGCGCGCGAACAATATCTAAAACAAGCGGCATCAACGCCAGGCGATTGGTTATTAGCTGCTCTTCGTGAAGCTACAAAAACAGATATCGATTATAAAACAGCAAGTAATAAACGTTTAATAGTAGAATTACTTTTGCTTCAGTTAGTAGAGATAAAAAAAAAAGCGATGAATGCTTAGACGAAGGCTTTTACGAAGAATATCTCACCGATAGAAATCCGGCAAACATTGCTAAAAATAAGTCTGTTACAGGTTCTGCGGCCGAAAGAGCTGTGAAGTTTAAAAAAGGTATAGATGAAAGTATTCTAAAACCAGGCTTCTCTATTAACCCAAATAAAGTAGGGGCACGTCCTGTTACTTCTGAAGTTACTCCGCAACCTATAGTAGATAATACCCCTGAGCAAAAAACTGAAGTTTCTGCAACTACAA
>DATCKI010000191.1:0-13745 GCA_036562365.1 Bacteroidia bacterium
AAAAGAAGAGCTACTGGTACGCTATTACCTCAAGTTGGACTACAATTAAATGGCGGTATCCGAAAATTTGGTCTTTATACCATGGATGGTGCCGGAAATATTGCAACGGAAATTCTACCAGGACAAATTGTTCCGATACACCTACCAGACATGATTGTAGGTTTACAAGCATCATGGGAAATTGATATTTGGGGTAAACTTAGAAATCAACGTAAATCGGCCGTTGCTCAATACATGAGCACTATTGAAGGTACTAATTTGGTTATTTCAAATTTAGTAGCAGATATTGCAAATAGTTATTATTCTCTGGTTGCACTTGATAAAGAATTAGAAATAATTCGTGCCTTTATAATTAAACAAGAAGAGGCACTAGAAGTTATCAAAGCTCAGAAAGAATCGGGTAATGCGAACGAATTAGGAGTTTTACAATTTAGAGCTCAATTATTAGAATCGAAAGCACTTGAATTCGATGTATTACAGAAAATAGTTGAAACTGAAAACTTAATCAACTTCCTTCTCGGGCGTTATCCTCAACCTATCACAAGAAGTAGCGATGCCTTAGATGTTGAATTCTCCGTTAATTTAGAAACCGGCGTACCTTCCCAACTTTTGGAATATAGACCCGATATTAGAAGAGCTGAATACGAAGTTCAAGCTACTCGCTTCGATCTAAAAGCGGCCAAAGCAGCCTTTTTCCCTAATATTACCATCAATGCAGGAGCCGGATTTCAAGCTTTTAATCCTACTCTCCTATTTAATCCTGCCTCTTTAGCCTATTCGGTTATTGGTAATTTATTTGCACCATTAATTAATATGAGCGCATTAAAAGCCCAATTCCACATGGCTAAAGCAAATCAATTAACCGCTATGTATAATTATCAGAAAACTATTCTTAATGGTTATGTAGAAGTGGTGAATGAATTAAATAGAATGCAAAACCTTAAGAATATAGAACAGTTAAAAACTGAACAAAATGAAGTTTTAGATGCTTCGGTTTTAACAGCTGAAGAACTATTTAAAAGAGGTAAAGCTGAATATTTAGAAATATTGTTTACACAAAAAAATTCATTGCAAACCCAATTGGATTTAGTGAATGTAAAAAAACAACATAAACAAGCTCAAATCAACTTATATAAAGCTTTGGGCGGAGGTTGGAAATAAGTCTAAAAAAATAGCCATTACAAATTGTAATGGCTATTTTTTTACTTATTAATTCCTAAAAACTATTTCTCCATCAAACTGATCTACAATTATCGGCTTCTCATTACTTACCTCATTACCTAGTATCTTCTTACTTAACTCATTTAGGACTCTTTTTTGAAGTACTCTCTTCATAGGTCTTGCTCCAAATGTAGGATCATATCCTAATTGAGCTAACCAATCAATAGCATCTTCGGTATATTGTAACTGAATTCCACTGTTTTTCTCCAATTGACTTGCGATACCATTTAACTGAATTCTTACAATATCTTTGATATTATCTCTAGTTAATGGAGTAAACATAATGGTTTCATCGATACGGTTCAAGAACTCTGGACGAAGGGTCTTTTTCAATAAATCGAATACTTCGCTTTTAGTTTTAGCAAGTACTAAATCTTCTTCGCCTGGAACCATATCCGATAAATTCTCTTGAATGATTTGAGAACCCAAGTTACTTGTTAATATAATGATGGTATTCTTAAAATTCGCCGTTCTACCTTTATTATCAGTTAATCGACCATCATCTAACACTTGTAACAAAATATTGAAAACATCTGGGTGTGCTTTTTCAATTTCATCAAGCAATACCACCGAATAAGGTTTACGACGAACTGCTTCTGTTAATTGTCCTCCTTCATCATATCCTACATATCCTGGAGGCGCTCCCACCAATCTCGATACACTATGTTTTTCTTGGTACTCCGACATATCAATACGGGTCATGGCATCTTCATGGTCGAATAAATACTCAGCTAAAGCTTTAGCTAATTCCGTTTTACCTACCCCCGTTGAACCAAGGAAAATGAAAGATCCAATCGGACGTTTAGGGTCTTGTAAACCAGCTCTACTTCTACGAATAGCATCAGCAACAGCTTCAATAGCATCTTCTTGTCCAACTACCCTCTTTCTCAATTCCTCTTCTATATGCAACAACTTAATTTTTTCAGTCTGCATCATCTTAGAAACCGGAATACCAGTCCAACGCGAAACTACATCTGCTATATCTTCAGCTGTAACTTCCTCTTTAATAAGAGATTTATTATCCGATTGCATTTCAGCTAATTCCTTTTGAGCAGCACTCAATTTATCATTAGCTTCAATCATTTTTCCGTATTGAATTTCAGCAACCTTTCCAAAATCGCCCTCTCTACTTGCCTTTTCAGCTTCAAGTTTAAGGTTTTCGATTTCTAATTTAGTTTTTTGAATACGATCTACTATATCTTTTTCGCTAGTCCAACGTAAATTAAAGGCATCTCTTTTTTCTTGAAGATTTGCAATTTCAGCAGAAAGTGCATTTATTTTGTCTGTATCACCTTCACGTTTAATAGCCTCACGTTCTATTTCTAGACGGAATAATTCACGTTCAATCGCATCCAATTCTTCAGGTTTACTGTTAATTTCGATACGCAATTTCGCACAAGCTTCGTCCATTAAGTCAATAGCTTTATCTGGCAAGAAACGGTCGTTTATATAACGTTGAGAGAATTCAACCGCAGCCACTACTGCTTCGTCTTTAATACGAACCTTATGGTGGGTTTCATATTTTTCTTTAATACCACGCAAAATTGAAATGGCATCTTCGGTACTTGGCTCATCAACTACAACTTTTTGGAAACGACGTTCAAGTGCTTTATCTGTTTCAAAGTATTTTTGATACTCGTCTAAAGTAGTTGCACCAATTGCACGTAATTCGCCGCGGGCTAAGGCAGGTTTTAAGATGTTTGCAGCATCCATAGCTCCTTGTCCTCCTCCGGCTCCAACCAGTGTATGTATCTCGTCGATAAATAGGATTATTTCACCATCAGACGACTGAACTTCTTTAACCACAGATTTAAGACGTTCTTCGAACTCACCTTTATACTTAGCACCCGCAATTAATGCACCCATATCAAGCGAATAAACCACTTTAGTACGTAAGTTTTCAGGGACATCGTTACTTACAATACGATGCGCTAACCCCTCAGCAATTGCTGTTTTACCAACACCTGGTTCCCCAATTAAAACGGGATTATTTTTGGTTCTTCGCGATAGTATATGAAGTACACGTCTAATCTCTTCATCTCTACCAATAACAGGGTCTAATTTACCTGTACTTGCAGCTTCGTTTAAGTTACGAGCATATTTACTCAGTGCTTGATATGTATCTTCAGATCCAGCACTAGATACTTTATTCCCTTTACGTAACTCTTCAATTGCTGCAGTTAAGGATTTTTGAGTTACACCTTGATCTTTCAATAATTGAGAAGCTTGTGCCCCACTATCGAATAAACCAACTAATAACATTTCAACAGATACATATTCATCTCCTCTTTCACGTGCAAAATTCTCAGCCTTTGCTAAAACTTTTGCTGTCGCTGGAGATAAATATGGGTTACCTGACGACTTAGGTAAAGTGTTTAAATGTTCGTCAAGTTTAGATTCAAGTTGAGCTATATTTACATTCAACTTTTTCAATAAGAATGGAGTTACCTCCTTATCCTCATTTAATAAAGCCTTCAATAAATGCGCAGGCTCAATAGCTTGACGATCTGTCGCCAATACTATTTGCTGTGCAGCTTGAAGTATTTCTTGTGATTTAATTGTATATTTTTCTAAGTTCATTTTTCAATCTCCTTTCCTAAGCTCATTACAATTAACTTGCCGAAAAGAAAAAGTTGAACCCAAAAATACAAACAGATTGACAATCAAATTATTACACTAAAAACAAAATAAGCAAGAATGTCATTCGCTGTATAAAAAATGTGACAAAATGGCAGTTAAATATATTTCATTTTAATATGCAGCGTGATGCTTTCACCAGTATACTCAAACTCGGAGTCCTTATATTTAGGAGGCCCCATTACCGATTTAGGGTTATTAGAACATCCAATACCTTCGTTTGGAATTCCTAAAATATTGGTATTACAAATTTGGTCATTATTTTCATCGTGAAGTATAGAAACGGCGTATTTACCAGGCTTTAATCCCGTAATTTTAAATTTAGCCGTAACACCACTTATTTTTTCGATTTTATATTTAGCAATAGCCTTTTTATCGTCGCCAGGAAAGCCATCAGCCGAATTAAAAACGCTAATTAAAATACTTCCATTCGTATTCTTAATATTCGAAATAGTAAGATTAATAGGCGACTGAGCCCATGTTTTCAGTACAAACAAAGGAAGTATTGCTAACAACCAAACTAATTTTCTCATAAAGCAAAGGAAGAAAATTTAAGGATATAGATAGGAACATTAAAAGAATTATAACAATATGTATTAACACAAAAAAAGAGACGTTCCGAATGAAACGTCTCCAAAAGCAAAGGTTAATAAACGTCTAATTAATAAATGATGTTTACGTGACCAATTAAATTATACTTCTTACCAGAACCAGCGGTATAGAAGAATTTATAAGAGTAGGTATCTTGTTTAAGAACCGTACCTCTTCCATCGGTACAATTCCAAGTTAATTTATCATTTTGCCAACCTTTAACATGACCCACTTTTTCGCCCCATCGGTTAAAAATTAGCAATTCTGCATCTATAATATTAGTTCCCACGATTACAAAATCTTCATTAATACCATCGGTATTTGGTGTTGCAGAGTTTGGTATATAGATAATATGGTCTCCAACTATTTGTACTCTATTTTCTGTAGTATCCGCACAACCATATTGATTTTCAACCACTAAAATCACATCATAGTATCCAGCTCCATTAGGCTCATAAAGATGTCCAGGATGAGTTTCTGTTGAAGTACTTCCGTCTCCAAACGACCAATAGCTAGTTGTATAACCTTGACTTAAATTTGTAAACTGGAAGAATGGAGTTGAAATATCCTCTTTGCTTGGATTATTTTCAAAATCTGCAATTGGATTAGGGTAACCAGTTACAGCACCATATTGCGTTAAAGTATCTTTACAACCTTTATCGGTAGTAACAATTAAAGTAATATCGTAATTACCAGGTCCAAAAACTTGTAATGGATTCATATTTGAACTAAATCCGTTTCCAAAGCTCCAATCGTAATCAACTATATTTCCAGAAACCACATTCGATAAACTTGAGAATTGTACTTTATGCGGAGCACAACCATCAGCATCATCAAAATTAAATTGAGCAACTGGATTAGGATGCACAGTAACACTATGCATAATGCTATCCATACAGTTAAAATTAGAGATTGCAGTTAATTGCACTTGATAGGTTCCTATACCTGGGAATACAGTAGATGGATTGGTCTGACTATTATTTAAAGATGGATTACCTATATATTCCCACAAATAAGTATCAATAGTTCCTGAACTTATGGTTGATGTATTATTAAATAATACACTATTTAAATCACATACATCGTTAGCAGTAAACTGAGGAACAGGTAAAGGATAAATAGTCACATTTTGAGTTACTGTATCCGAACATCCAAAGTTTGTACTTACAATTAATGTCACTGGGAATGAACCATCAACATTATAGGTATGGTTCGGATTAGCAACATTATAGGTAGTTGCATCGTGCATAGTCCAGTTTTGACTAACAATTGGATCTAATGCTGTAGTAGAAGTATTTGTGAACGATACAGTTTGATATCTACAAACATTATTAAATGTAAAAGATGCTATAGGTAATTCATGAACTACCACAACTTGTTCTAAGGTATCTTTACATCCATCAGCATTAGTAACAATAAGTTCAACATTAAAATTACCGGTATTTGAATAAATGTGTCCAGGATTTTGAGAGTTCGAAGTATTACCGTCTCCAAAGCTCCAATTCCAACCATTAATCACAGCACCTCCATTTGGATTTGATTGATCTTGATAGGAAACATTAATACCACAAGCATTCGGAATAGGGAAATTTGCAACAGGATTATTATAAACAGGAATATTCTTCGAAACTGTATCCATACAACCATTTACATCTGTTACAATTAAACTAATTGTATAGGTATTTGCAGACGCAAATTGGTGAGTATTATTCTGAGAGTTCGAAGTAGTTCCATCTCCCAAATTCCAATCCCAAGTATTAATGGTGCTATTATCCACCGTACTTACATCATTAATATTGATTAATTCGTTCACACATGCTTGAACTGGCAATTGAAAATCAGCCACAGGATAATCCCAAAGCGTAATATTTTGAGTTGCCGTATCAAAACAGTTATCCTGATTTTCTACTATTAAAGTAACAACATAGTTATAACCTAAACCATTAGTTTCAGGATCTATGTAGGTATGAATTGGATTAGCAGTTGTAGCAGAACTTCCATTTCCGAAATCCCAATTATAAGAAACGAAAGTATTATTAGCTTGAGATGTATTAGTAAAGGTGCGAGAGAAACCACAAACAGAAGGAGAATTAAAACTAGCAACTGGACTTTGACGCACATAAACTTGTTTTACTACAGTATCAGCACAACCAAAGTTTGTAGATGCAATTAATTGAACTTGATGATTCCCTCCATTTGCATAAGTCGGGTTAGGATTTGTAGCAGTAGATGTATTTCCATCACCGAAATCCCAAGTATAATTTAATGCATTTCCGTCGTCAATAGAAGAACCATTAGTAAATGCAACAGATTGATCACAATCGGCAACAAAAGTAAAATCAGCAACTGGGATATCTAACAATGTAATATTTTGAGTTGCTGTATCGAAACAATTATCTTGATTTTCTACCACTAATGTAATGGTATAGTTATAACCTAACCCAGAGCTTACAGGATCAATATAAGTAGCTGTTGGGTTTTGAGCCGAAGAATATGTTCCATTACCAAAATCCCAATTAATAGAATTGAAGGTATTATTTGCGGTAGAAGTATTATTAATGCTTACATCAAACCCACATGTTTGAGGGGCATTAAATGCGGCTACCGGACTTTGACGAACATAAACTTGCTTAGTAATAGTATCGGTACAACCTTGATTAGAGGTTACAGTTAGGAGTACATTATAATTTCCACCTGCTGCATAAGAGTGAACGGGTGATTGGGCAGTAGAAGTAGTTCCATCACCGAAATTCCAACTCCAACCAGTAGCATTACCATTAGTAATAGTGGTTAAGTCGGTAAAAGTTACTGTTCCATTACAGTCGCTCACATAATTAAAGTCTGGTGTAATAATAGTTTGATTAATAACCGCAGTTAGATATGCATTACAACCAGAGTTAGAAATCAAGGTACAAGTTACGGTTGTATTAGGAAGTGGATTGGTGATACTAACAGACTGAGTTGTTCCGCCAGTACTCCATTGATAACCATTAAAGCCAGCAGGAGCAGTAACGGTAGCCGACCCATCGTTTTCACAATAGGTTACATTCAACTTCATAGGTCTACATTCAGCAACAATATAGGCATATCCATAATGTCCACTTTGCGAACAGTCGCCTGTACGAACTTCAATAGTAACACTAGATCCTACATAAGGCGAAAGGTCAACCCCAACCTGCTCCCAAGGTTTCCAGCGCACACTTCCAAAATTTTGGAAGCCTGGTATTCCAGCCGCTGCAGATACTTGAAAGAAAGTACATGGTATTACATTTCCAAATTGATCACGTACTTGAATCTCGAAACGCGGTTGCTCTGCAGGTGTATGCCCAGGGTCTTGTAATACAACTGCATAGCTGTATAAGAATAAGGCATTACTCGAATCAGGCGCAACATTAATCGTGTAAGAGATACCATCGGCTTGTGCACCTGTACCCGCGTTCCCCACACGCGCAGATGCAGTATAACCTGGCGCTACCACTGGTAATAAATTACCTGTGTTAGGGTCAGTACCTGCCCCCGTCATAATAGTATGACGTCCTGCAACAATTCCGACATTTGGTAGATTGATTGGACAACATGTCCCAGTTCTTCCTTGCCAATTCGTGAAATCATTCATCGAAAAATCCGAATTCGGACAAGTGTTTTGTGCTTTTACTTCAGGTGCAAAGAGAAATGTCCATAAAAGCATCAACGCGTAAAAATTTACGTATTTCATATTTCCCCCAGATTTGATACCCTATTATACGTATCTTGTGAAAAAAAGTTAACACAAAACGCAAACTTTTTCACAACTGCCTGTTAATCAAGCCTATTTTTTACATTTTTTAACATTTGAGAATTTGAATTAATGCCCATTCAAGGGAATGTATACAGACAAAAAAAGCCTTCGTCGATGACGAAGGCTCTCCTTTTAAATATAATTTATCAAAAATGATCTATCTCAAGATATTAACATGTCCAATCTTCTCAAAATTCTTACCTCCAGTAGTCGAATACATTAATCGAATACTATAGGTATCTTGTTTTAACAATTTACCATTAGATCCTAAACCATTCCACTCCAATTTATTCATTTGCCATCCTTTAACATGGGCAACTTTCTCTCCCCATCTGTTAAATACAAGCATTTCGGCATCGGAAATATTGGTTCCATAAATTACGAATGTCTCATTTATATTATCCTCATTCATGGTAATTGTATTTGGATAATAAATTACATGATCATCGTAAACATATACTCTTCCAGAAGTTGAGTCTTTACAACCCCATTCATTGGTTACTAATAATCCAACATCGTAAGAACCTGTTACTTCGTTTGAGTAAATATGGAAAGGACTATGCTCTGATGTAACAGTACCATCTCCTAAATACCACATACTCGTAGCTTGCCCAGTAGACTCGTTATTAAATTGGAAATATGGCTCAATTACCGAGTTTTGTTTAGGTGTAGTTGAGAAGGAAGCTACTGGATCTGGATAAACTAATACCGCATCTACTTTGGTTAAAGTATCAACACAGCCAAAGTTCGAGGTTACTGCTAAAGTAATAGTGTATAAACCAGTTCCATAAGTATGACTAGGATTTTGATCTGTACTAGTAGCCATATGTAAGTCCCAATAATAATCTACAATTTGTCCTTCAGGAATAGTAGACATATTGGTATAATTAACTTTCAATGGAGAACAACCATTATCTGGATGTATATTAAAATCGGCAACTGGATTAGAATACACACGAATTGGTTTTGTTATGCTATCTACACAACCGTAGTTAGATGTAGCAGTTAAAGTAACGTTGTACTGACCAAAATGAGGAACAACTACATTAGGGTTTGGCGTATTGTAAGTTCCTAAACCAGCATTGCTCATATTATAGCTATATGCATTAACCGAGCCTGTATCTATAGTAGTTAAATTCACGAAGCTTGATGTAAAGCCCTCACAAACTGGTTCAACTGAGAAATCAGGTTTAGGCAATTCATAAACATAAATATTCTTCGTAATGGTATCACGACAACCAAATGCAGTACCAACCGATAGGGTTACTGGAATATAGCCAGCTGTATCATATATATATGATGTATTTTGAGTATATACATCTACACCAGGAGCTAATGTCCAAACCCAATCTGTAATAGCATCATAGATTGCGGTACTTTGATCGAACAATTGTATAGCATTAAACGGACAAGCAGAAACCGAGTTAAAGTTTGCTACTGGCTTATCATAAGCAGTAACGACTTTAGAAATAGTATCCGCACAACCACTTGAATTCGTAACTATTAATGTTACATTATATTGCCCATTGGCAGGGAATAAATGCGTTGGATGTTGTTGGTTAGAAGTTGACCCATCTCCAAAATCCCAGTTCCAGTTGGTAATTGGTTGACCAAAATCATTCGTACTATCTGCATAATGAATTTCCACTCCACACGCATCTGGTAATGGGAAATCAGCAGCTGGTACTTTACCAACATCCATGGTATACTGAATAGTATCCTTACAACCTTCACCCGAAGTAATTATTAATTGAACAGGATATAATCCTGCTGTTGTATATATATGAGTTGGATTTTGTTGAGTTGAAGTATTTCCGTCTCCAAAAGTCCAATCCCAATTCGTAATAGTTGTATTACCTACAAATGAAGAATCCGTAAAATTCGCATATCCATTTTCACAAATTATTGGAGTATATCCATATTGTGCGTCAGGAATATCATGAATATCAATTTGTAAGGTCATTGAATCTTTACAAGTTTTCTCATTAGTTACCACTAACTCAACTGTATAATTCCAAACACCGCTTGTATTCGGATTCGGGTAATTGTGTGTTGGGTTCATTTGGTTAGAGTTTGTGCCATCACCAAATCTCCATAAAACATCCGTAACTGTATTATGACCTATACTTGAGTTGATAAAATCCCACTCAGTACCACAAACTTGTGGAGCTGTAAAAATTGCTTCAGGAACATCATCTAATGTAATAGTATATTGTATAGAATCTTTACATCCATTATCCGATTCTACAACCAATTCCACATCATAAGAACCACCAGAAGCATAAACATGCGTCGGACTAACTACGTTAGAGGTTGTACCATCTCCAAAATCCCAAGTCCAAATATCACCTGTTCCATATTGAATAGTAGTTAAATCGGTAAATTGAACCGTACTACAAACAATAGTATCAACGAAATCAGGAGTAATAACAGTTTGAAACAATTCTGCTTGTAGATTTGCCACACAACCAGAAACAGAAATTAATTGGCAAGTAAGAAGTTGGCCAGGAGTTGGATTGGTTACTGAAGTAGACTGTGTTGTAGAACCATCAGACCATAAATAACTTGAGAATCCATTTGGAGCTGTAACAACAGCCGTATTATTACCATAACAATATGCTACTTTCAATTTCATTGGTCTACACTCTGCAACTATATATGCATAACCAAAATGGCCCGTTTGAGAACAATCGCCCGTCCTAGCCTCAATAGTAATTTGTTGACCAATAAAAGGAGTTAAATCAACCCCCACTTGCTCCCATGGCTTCCATCTTCTAGAACCATTTGATTGAAATCCAGGTATATTCCCTGCCGCCGCAACCTGATAATAGGTACACGGAACCACATTGTTATACTGATCTCGTACCTGCAATTCAAAACGAGGCTGCTCAGCTGGAGTATGACCCGGATCTTCTAAAACAACCGCATAATTGTATAAGAATAAGGCATTACTAGAATCAGGCAATACATTAATAGTATATGATAATGCCTCGCCTTGGGCTCCTGTAACGCTATTTCCTAATCGCGCAGAATACGTATAACCCGGACAAACAACCGGTAATTGGTTGTTCGAAAACGGATCCATCCCAGCCCCTGTCATAATTGTATGACGCCCATTTTCGATTCCAATATTGGGTAGATTAATCGGACAACAGCTACCCGTTCTCCCTGTCCAATTCGCAAAGCTGTTTGATGCAAAATCTGAATTTGGACATGTGCTTTGTGCCTGCGCATAAAGCAGAGAGAACAAGAAGGTTATTGAGAACGCTACAAGTTTTTTCATAACTTTCTTGATTGTTTAGATATACAAATATACTTTTGTATTTCAAATTTCCAAAAAAAAGTTAAAATGTTTTCTTTCCTCAATTTCCATAAAGACCCCTCAGACCGCTCTAGGTATGTATTTTACTACAAAGATCCAAATACAGCAGCCGATTTTATAAAACTATGCGATGAAAATAGTTTACCCTACATAAAGAAAAAATCACCCGACAACCCAGATATCACCTATCTGTCTTTCGCTAAATCCGATTTCGACGAAGCCCAACGTCTTAATGCCGAAGCTATGGGCAAAAATCCTACCAGCTTCCTACCCGATAAAGGTCTGCGCATTTTCACCCTCACCATTTTCTTTCTCGCTCTTGCTTTAGCTATTACTGGGTACATCGTTACCAAATTTAAATAGCTTTTCTCACAATACACTGCTCATAATTCGTGTAGACACCTTATGGTATCTTTATTTTTCTAAACTTACCTTCACTTCATGAAAAATAGATATCATTTTATTGCGATCGGTGGCAGTGCTATGCACAGTCTTGCCCTTGCTCTTCATCATAATAACTACAATATCTCGGGTAGCGACGACGAAATCTTCGATCCCGCTAAAACCCGCCTGCAAAATGCCGGACTCCTACCTGCCCAAATGGGTTGGTTCCCAGAAAAAATCACTCCAGAGCTCCATGGCGTTATCCTCGGCATGCATGCCAAAGCCGATAATCCCGAACTCCTTAAAGCCAAAGAAATTGGAGTGCCCATTTTTTCGTACCCCGAATTTCTTCACAAAGCTTTTGTCGATAAAAAACGTATAGTAATTGGTGGAAGTCACGGTAAAACGACCATTACCTCAATGATTCTACACATTTTTAACACCTATAATCTAGACATGGATTATATGGTGGGCGCGCAACTAAAAGGCCTCGACAATCCCGTAAAAATTAGTCAGGCAGCACTTGCCATTATCGAGGGCGACGAATACCTAACCTCACCAATCGATTTACGTCCTAAATTTCACCTTTACAAACCGCATTTAGCAATAATAAGCGGAATTGCATGGGATCATATAAACGTTTTTCCGACCTTCGAGAAATATCTTGAACAATTCTCCATTTTCATCGATACTATAGAACCGAATGGCGTACTGTTGTATAATAACGAAGATGAAATGGTGCGTAAAGTGGTTAGCGAGAATACGCGTACTGATATCACAAAGATACCATATCAAACACCAGATTATAAACAATTTGAAAGTCATGCCGATATACATTTTGACTCACAGACGTTTAAAATGCAAGTATTTGGTCGACATAACTTTTTAAATGCAGCGGCGGCAATAGGCATAGCAAAAGAGTGTGGACTAACAGAAGAGCAAGCTTGGAAGGCCTTAGAAAGCTTTACCGGCGCCGAAAAGAGGTTAGAAAAACTCGAAGAAAACGAGCGAGGCTCCGTATTTAAAGACTTTGCGCATGCACCGTCGAAGGTTAGATCTACCCTATCAGCATTTTTAGAGAAGACACAAAAAGCGTTGCCATGTTTCGAGTTGCACACCTATAGCAGTTTAAACAAAGATTTTTTGCCTCAATATGCTGGCAGTTTAAATTCGGCAGAGGAGGCTGTGGTATATTTTAGTCCGCATGCATTAGAAATCAAGCGCCTACCAATGTTAAGCGAGGAGGATATACGTACGGCGTTTAATCATCCTAATTTAAAAATCTTCACGGCACCAACCGATCTTAAAGAATTCATATTAAGCAAAAAGGGAGAGTACAAGCATTTATTAATGATGAGTTCAGGCAATTGGGATGGATTAGATTTAAAAGAATTAGCAAAAGAATTTTTGGGTTAGATAAAGAAGGGCGTGGGCTGGTGTGTGTTTCCACATCCTACGTTCCGACCAGCTTTCGCCTCAAACTCCTCTCCCCAAGAATCTTGGGGGCGGCTCAATCTGTCACGCGGATAAAGGACTATTTTCAATTGAGGTCTTTACTTTTAAACAAACTTATAAGTTACAAAAAATAAGTGTTTTAATAAGCGATTTTCTTAAAATTTAATTTAGACCTGCCTAATTTTTTCAATGTAAATTTAGTTTCGCTTAAACTTTGCCAAAGTTCCAAACTTTGGCAAAGTTAGGCCACACCAATTATAATTTCAAACACATTGTCAGTATTTTTATCTAAGCGTCAAAACTTGCAATAATTCATTTAATCTAAAAACTAAACCCCGCTGCCGCAAGCATCATTGC
>DATCKI010000193.1:0-8046 GCA_036562365.1 Bacteroidia bacterium
GTTTGGCCTATCTATAACACTTTTGATATCTATACTGCCGACTTAAAAGGTAATATTAAACAAAAAATTGTAGGTGGTGCTGGCTACGACGCTGAAGCTACCGTTTCTCCTAAAGGCGATAAAATTGTGTTTACCTCTGATCGCTCTGGTGACCTAGAGCTTTATACTTGTAACCTCGATGGTAGCGACGTTAAACAATTAACTTTCGACCTTGGTTACGACGGTGGAGCTTTCTTCTCTCCTGATGGCAGCAAAATCGTTTTCCGCGCTTCTCGCCCTAAAACTCCTGAAGAAATTAAAAAATATAAAGACCTACTTGCTGAAGGTCTTGTTGAACCAGGTGAAATGGAATTATTCGTTATCAATGCCGATGGTACTAACCTGCGTCAAATTACTAACTTAGGTAAAGCTAACTGGTGCCCATTCTATCACCCTGATGGAAAAAGAATTATCTTCGGTTCTAACCATCACACTTCTGATAATGAACGTGGCTTCCGCTTTAATCTTTTCATGATTAATGAAGATGGTACTGGCCTTAAACAAATTTCTTTCGATAATACTTTCGATGCTTTCCCTATGTTTAGCCCTGATGGTAAAAAATTAGTATTCGCTAGTAACCGCTTTAATGGTGGTGGACATGATACTAACTTCTTTATCGTTGATTGGAAAGAGTAGTAATAAAACATAAATCTAAAAAGAGGATTAGCTTTTCAGTTAATCCTCTTTTTTTATTAATATTCTAAACTGTATTTTCTATCCGGATAATTCAATTTAAAACTCTTTCTAACTCCTTTATTCCAACAATGTACCATATTACTTTGCCTATCAATAAAATCATATAAAATACTATTATTGATATCTACCTTCTTTACCTCTTCATTCAATATACCCTCTAAATATATCCACACAGCTTCGTCTTCCATTTCATATCCTAATACTTCTAATGGAATATTTTTATCATTAACAGATATATGTAATCGTCCTTGAAAATACCATTCAAATACTTTTATATACTTCAAACTATCTTTACTACCATTAATCTGACCCTCAATTCCAGTCAATTTCTTCAATGCCTCTTCAAAATCATCTGCAAAAACTCGAACTCCAACTTCTACTATTTTATATTCAGGTTTAAAATATATGTCGGTAAGACTTAAATAAAAAGGATGATTCGGCTCATTATCAGCTCGAAATGAACTTGAAAAGAGAAATACGCTGAGAATTATTAATTTTATTATTTTCACACCACAAATATATAAGCCTTTCTAATAATTATGTTTCTTTGGTTAAAAACAGGTTTTGAGCACATTACAGATTTACAAGGTTACGACCACATCCTTTTTATCATGGCATTATGTGGAGTTTACGCATTAAATGAGTGGAAAAAAGTCTTAATTCTCGTTACTGCTTTCACAATTGGCCATTCAATCTCACTTTTCCTTTCTGTTTATAATATAGTTAGAGTAGATGCTGCATGGATTGAATTCTTAATTCCTCTCAGTATTTTATGTACTACCATTTATAATCTGGCAACTGGAGAATCTGAAAATAAAAGCATGAAATTGCCTTATTCTTTCGCCTTATTCTTCGGTTTAATTCACGGTTTAGGCTTTTCTAATTACTTAAGAGCTTTATTAGGTAGTGAAGAAAGTATCTTCATTCCTCTATTAAATTTCAATATCGGTCTAGAAATAGGACAATTAGTAGTGGTTTTATTCGTATTTTTACTTCACTATATATTCGATAAATTCTTTAAAGTAAGTCCTAAAAACTGGAGATTTTTCCTTTCTTCAGCCGTATTCGGAATTGCTTTAGTGATGACTCTCGAACGTATTCCTTTTTAAACTTGTATATGAAAAAGTTACTTTATATAGCTTTAGCCTTGAGCATTAACTCCATATATGCTCAGAATATTCGGAATAATCCTAATTCGAATCATGGTAATAAATTCGAACAATTAGGAACAATTTTACCTGATGCAAATACGTACAGAACCGCATCTGGAGCGCCCGGACATCAATATTGGCAACAACGAGCCGATTATAAAATCGATGTTGAATTAAATGAAAATGATTATACCATCTCAGGTACAGAATATGTAACTTATTATAATAATTCTCCAGATGAATTATTGTACTTATGGTTCCAACTTGACGAAAATGAGCACGATCCTAAAAGCGATAATAATAGCTTTGATGGAAGTACCATGCGCAGTAAAACCATGAATGAAGGAGATTTAGCTGCATACGACCGTGCTAAAATGCTTGAAGGATATGGAGTGCAAATTTTTGAAGTAGCCGATCAAAAAGGTAAAGCAGTTCCTTATACTATTAATCAAACTATGATGCGTGTGGATTTACCTACACCATTAAAACCTAAACAAAAAGTTATCCTTAAAATCCGTTGGAAATACCAAATGCCTGAACGTATGCGAATAGGTGGACGAGGAGGACGTGAGTGCTTTGCCGATGGTAGCTGTATCTTTACCGTTACTCAATGGTTCCCTCGATTATGCGTGTACAACGATTATCAAGGTTGGAATAATAAACAATTTACCGGACGTGGTGAGTTTGCTCTAACATTTGGTAATTACGAAGTAAAAATGACTGTACCTGCAGATCATATCATCGCTGCAACAGGTGAATGTCAGAACTATAAAGAAGTTTTAACGGTAGAACAATATCAACGTTATTTAAAAGCTAAAAATTCTGATGAACCTATCGAAATAGTTACTCGTGAAGAAGCACTAAAAAGTGTTGCTAATAAAAATACTACAGAGAAAAAAACTTGGCATTATAAAGCCAATAATGTACGCGACTTTGCATGGGGTAGCTCTCGTAAATTTGTATGGGATGCTATGCGCGTAAATATAGAAGGTAAAAATATAATGGCTATGAGTTATTACGGCGAAGAGGCCTATGCTCTTTACCGTAAATACAGTACTAAAACTGTTGCTCATACTCTTCGAGTATATAGCAAATTTACAATACCATATCCATATCCTGTTGCTATAAGTGTAGAGGCAAGTAATGGAATGGAATATCCAATGATTGCCTTCAACTACGGAAGAACTGAAAAAGATGGAACCTATAGCGATAGAACTAAATATGGAATGATTTCGGTAATTATACACGAGGTTGGACACAACTTTTTCCCAATGATAATTAATAGCGATGAACGTCAGTGGAGCTGGATGGACGAAGGATTAAACACCTTCTGTCAATTCCTTGCTGAACAAGAATTTGATAATAATTATCCATCGAGTCGTGGACCAGCTCACAAAATTGTTGACTACATGCGTATGCCTGCAGATCAACAAGAGCCTATAATGACTAATTCCGAAAATATTATTCAGTTTGGAAATAATGCATATGGAAAACCAGCCACTGCTTTAAATATCCTTCGCGAAACAATAATGGGACGTGAATTATTCGACTATGCATTTAAAGAATATGCACGTCGTTGGGCCTTTAAACATCCTACGCCTGCCGATTTCTTTAGAACTATGGAAGACGCTTCGGGGGTAGATTTAGATTGGTTCTGGAGAGGGTGGTTCTTCGATATAGAACCTGTAGATATTTCGTTGGATAGTGTGAAAGTATTCCGTTTTGAAAAAGGTAAACCTGTTCCAGAAAAATTAGATACAATTACCTACAAACCTCGTAAAGAAGATACCTTCAAGCATATTAGTATGATTCGTAATAAAGAAGAAGGTATTGAATTTTATGTAGATAAAGATACTAGCCTGAGAGATTATTATTACTACAATGATCAAAGATATGATACTAGTTCGGTAACTGAGATTAGAAGTAAAACAGTAAGCACTTTAAGTGATGAAGAAATGAAAAATTATGAAAATTTATATGCATATGAACTTCATTTCAGTAATAAAGGTGGACTTGTAATGCCTATAATTATAGAGTGGACATACGAAGATGGAACAAAAGAAATTGAACGTATAAATGCGTATATATGGAGAAAGAATGAAAACAATGTAAGCAAAGTGTTTTTGAAGAATAAAAAAGTAATTGGTATATTAATAGATCCATATAAAGAAACTGCGGATATAGATGAATCGAATAACAGTTTCCCTAAAGTAGTATCAGAAAATAGAATAGAATTGTATAAGCGAAGTGGGAGAGTAGCAAGAGGTCAATCGACCGGTGGTAACCCAATGCAAAGAGCTAGAAATAATCAGTAATAAAAAAACTCCAGAGAAATCTGGAGTTTTTTATTGTTGTTTGTTTGTCTATGGTAATATGTGGTAAAACCCGATATTATTTAGCAGAATCTGCTTTTTTAGCTTTAGCTAATTTTTCTTCTAGCTCAGCTAATTTTTTACGTAACTCTTCAACATCTTCCTCTGCATTCTTTTTTACAGAAGATTTAAGTTTAGAAGTGAATTCTTTGTATTTCTTTTCAAACTCAGCTTTACGCTCTTCTGTTTTAGAAAACATTTCATCAATCCACTTTTTACCATCTTCCTTAGAGATAGTACCTTTTTCTACTAATTCTGTAATTCCTTTTTGGAATTTCTCAGAAGCTGCTGCTGCTAAATCAACACCAGCATATAATAAGTTTTTAAGTTCCTTTTCCATTTTCTTCGTGGTTTTAAAATTATGATACAAAGGTACATAGATTATTTCACAAATTAGTATGCTTGCATACAATACCTCTACTGTAAAATTTTAACACACTGAAAATCAATGCTATTTTTAGTATGCATGCATACCTTTTTAAAAAATAGTGCCTAAAATTGGTGTTTAAAAAAAACTTAAAGTCCACTAGCTATTTGTATTTCAAAATTGTATTTTTGCACTATGTCAGAAATAGACGAAAACAACGGTTTACAAGATGTTCCAGCTCCATCTGAAAGTTCATCAGATGTGACTCCTTTAGGGGGAATGTATAAAGAATATTTTATTGATTATGCTTCTTACGTAATTCTAGAGCGTGCTGTACCTGCGATTGAAGACGGATTAAAACCCGTACAACGTAGAATACTTCACAGTATGTATGAACTAGAAGACGGTAGATATAACAAAGTTGCAAATCTAGTAGGTAATACCATGAAATATCACCCACATGGTGATGCTTCTATTGGAGATGCTCTCGTACAACTTGGTCAAAAAGATTTATTAATCGATTGCCAAGGTAACTGGGGTAATATACTTACTGGTGACGGTGCTGCTGCGGGCCGTTATATAGAGGCTCGCTTGTCTAAATTCGCTTTAGATACAGTATTTAATCCTAAAACTACACCTTGGACTCCTTCATACGACGGACGTAATAAAGAACCAATTAATCACCCCGTTAAATTCCCTTTACTACTTGCTCAAGGTGTAGAAGGTATTGCTGTAGGTTTGGCGTGTAAAATTATGCCTCACAACTTTAACGAGTTGATCGATGCTTCTATCGATATTCTAAGAGGTAAACCAACAAATATCTTGCCTGATTTCCCAACGGGTGGACAAGCAGATTTTAGTCGTTACAATAATGGATTAAGAGGTGGAAAAATACGCGTACGCGCTAAAATCTCTATCCTTGATAATAAAACCTTAGCTGTAACTGAAATTCCATTCGGAACTACCACTGGCTCTGTAATGGATTCTATCGTTACTGCTAATGAAAAAGGTAAAATCCGAATTAAAAAGGTAGAAGATAATACAGCTGAAAATGTTGAAATTATTATTCACCTTGCAGCTGGAATCTCTCCAGATAAAACTATTGAAGCTCTTTATGCCTTCACCGATTGTGAAGTAAGTATCTCGCCAAACTCATGTGTGATTGTTAACGATCATCCTATTTTCATGGGCGTTAACGAAATTCTTTATCACAATACTCAAAGAACGAAAGATCTCCTTAAACAGGAACTCGAAATTGAAAAAGGTGAATTGCTTGAAAGCATTTTATTCGCTTCTCTCGAAAAAATATTCATCGAAAACCGTATCTACCGCGATATAGAAGAAGCGGAAACTTGGGAACAAGTAATCGAAATTATCGATAACGGTTTAACTCCTTATAAACCTCAGTTCTACAGAGAAATTACTAAAGACGATATAGTTCGACTTACTGAAATTCGAATTAAACGTATCTCTAAATTCGACTCGTTTAAAAACGAAGAACAAATCCGTAAACTGAACGAACAACTTGAAAAAGTTAATGGTCACCTCGATAATCTAGTTGAATATACCATCGCTTATTTCAAAGAAATAAAGAAAAAATACGGCAAAGGCCGCGAACGTAAAACTGAAATTGCTTCTTTCGAAACCGTTGAAGCTACTGCAGTTGTTGTACGAAACGAAAAATTACTTTGGGATAAAGAACAAGGTATGGTTGGTTACGGACTAAAAACAGGGGAGTACGTTACCGACTGTGCTGATATTGACGATATCATTGTCTTTAGAGAAGATGGAACTATGTTCGTTACCAAAGTAACCGAAAAAGCATTTATTGGTAAAAATGCTACTCACGTTATGCTTTGGCTACGCGAAACTCAAAATACAGTATTCCACATGATTTACCGCGACGGTAAAATGGGGGCTTATATGGTTAAACGTTTCCGCGTGAAAGGAATAACTCGCGATAAAGAATACGATTTAACGAAAGGAACTCCAGGTTCACATGTGGTTTATTTCACCATCAATCCTAAAGGAGAAAGCGAAATACTTACTATTTACCTTAAACCTCGTCCAAGACTTAAAAAGCAAATCTTCGATTTCGATTTAGGTTCTCTTGCTGTTAAAGGTCGCGATGCACAAGGTAATATCTTAAGCAAGTTCCCTGTTCGTAAAATCATTCGTAAAGCAATTGGGGAAAGTACCCTGGAAGCTAAACCACTTTGGTTCGATGAAAATACACGCCGTATTAATTCTGAAGAAAGAGGTAATTATATTGGCGACTTTAGACCAGGCGACTTAGTCTTTATCCTTCAAAATAGCGGTACTTACCGTATTGTAGCTCCAGATTCAACCGTTTACTTCGAAGATGTCCCTGCATATATTGCACCATACGAAGAAGGCGCTGTACTAACTTTAGTTTACAAAGATGAAGATAAAGGAGATTACTATGTAAAACGTGCTCAACCTGAAACTAAAGATAAAATCATTAACTTACTTCCTGAAAATGAGAATGTGAGCCTAGTTTCTTATACTTTCGATCCTAATCCAGAACTAGAAGTTAAATACCTATTCGGTAAACAAAAAGAAGAAAAGATTGAAAGTATAGATATACAAGCTAACTTCCCAATTAAAACAGATTCATCTAAAGGAAATAAGATAAACATCAATAATATCGAAGAAATAACTCTTTATGAGTCTGAAACTGAAACATCATCCGATGAAGATGATAGTGAAGACACTTTAGAAATCGATATTAAAGATGATGATAATCAAATAACACTCGATTTATAATGAGATTTACCTACTTTTTACTGACCTTTTTGCTGGCTTCTTCGCTCTATGCGCAAAACCAAGTGAACTTTACACTATTTGGCCATAAAGCTTACCCTGATTCGTGCTTAAGCAGTATTTGGGGTTATACTTCACCAGCATCAAAAGAATATGCATTAGTAGGTTTATGTAATGGATTGAGTATTGTTGATATCAGTACACCTTCACTTCCTCAAGTTGCTTTTGTAGGCGATGTAACAAGTATATGGCGCGAAATGAAAACATATTCGCACTATGCCTATGTAGTTACAGAGGGGGGCTCTGGACTTTTAATCATTAATCTTCAAGATATTGATAACGGAAACGTTACCTTCAATATATATACTTTTGCAGGTTCTGGAGGTAATATCACAAATGCTCACACCATTTTTATTGACGAAAATGGGGTTTGTTACTTGTTTGGGGCATCTCAAAATCCTTTTGGACAAGGTTATATAGCTCTTGATCTTACCCAAGATCCAATGAATCCTACTTACCTCGGAAGTTTCGGAGATTTCTATATCCATGATGCTTACGTAGAAGATAATATTATGTATGCTGGTGCTATACTTGACGGATTTGCTGCAATTTTAGATGTTAGCGATAAAGCAAATCC
>DATCKI010000197.1:0-2295 GCA_036562365.1 Bacteroidia bacterium
GCATCTTCAACAACTTGAACTTCGTTTACAAACCATGCATTTCCATTCGCATTGTTGTTAACGTATACAGATCCTTGTTTATCGAAGATAAAATACTTTGTATTTAGCATATTTAATACCCCTAAATTTCTCATAACACTATCTATCTGTATCATAGTTGTAGCGCCAGATTGAAGTGCCATTTGTAAACGTCCAATTTCTGGTTGAATCCCATATTGGATTAACTCTTGGTATTTCTTCAATTTTGCCCCATGGTAACCACCAATAGATTTGTGATAGTATGATGTAGTAGCATCATTGAATGGACTAACAGTAAAATTAAGTACACGGTTATTATGACCTTGGTCGGCTAAAATGAATTGGTCAGATGGTGTTAAAGGAAACTCTGTTCCTTTTTTCTTAGCCACGAAATTAGAATCGTTTAAGTAACGTTTGTTTACTATAAATAAATCGGCTAGGAAAAGAGCTGTTAATGCAGCTACTAAAATAGCTTTATTGTATGGTTTACGAAGGTAGAACCCAACTATTAACATACCTAAAAGCACGAATGATAAACTTCTGAATGCATCAGCTTTTAAGATAGCAAAGCGCGCTTTTTCTAATTCTGAGAAGAATTCAGCTTTGAATGATTCTAATTCGCCTTGACTCATTATACCTCTTTGAATATCAGGTATGAATTGAGCATCGATAGATTGACTAAATTGTTCGTACTCTCCACTAGCGAAAGGACTAGTCAAAGCACCTGGAGCTAACCAAAGTATTGCACAATAGAATGCAAAAATTCCTGAAATTACAGTAAAGAAGAAAATTGGTTTTTTACCAGTATCTCGGCCCCAAATTGTAAGGTTTTTACTGAAATCGTTTTCGCTTACAAGTTTCATAATAACGATACTTGCAAGTACTGGTAAAACTAAATCAGGAATAACAATCATTGAAGCTACGGCTCTAAATTTAGAATACATTGGGATATATTCTAGACAGAAATCAGTAATTCCAGGTACGTGTTTTCCCCAAGAAAGAATGAGAGTAATTAAACCACCAATTAAAAGTGGATATTTAATACGGTCTTTAATAAAGAATAAACCAAAAAAGAATAGTACAACAACAAATGCACCTGCATATGCTGGTCCACCTGTAAATGGTTGGTCGCCCCAATAGGCATTTTGTCCTGCAATGGTTTGACGCATATTCGATTTAACATTTTTAAGTGCGTCTTTATTATTACCAATTGCGTCAGAAGCACCGCCTTTAAAGTTAGGTACTAATAAACTCATTGATTCATCAATACCGTTACTCCAATCGGTGATATAATCTTTATCAAGTCCGCTAGTTTTATTTTCTGCATCTCTTTTTAATTCAGATTTACCGCGAGTGCTGTATTTAGAGTAATCGTTAATAGAAGTCAGGTTGCTATAATGTGCAAACCCTGATAATAATCCCATTAAACCAATTAAAACGGTAGCTAATGCGAAATTTTTGATAGTTTTTTGTTGGAAAGCTCCAATAGCTTCGGTAATTACAAAAGCAAGTGCTAAGAAACCAAAGTAGTAAGTCATTTGCGGGTGTCCTGCAACCAGGTCGAGCACTAGCCCAAATCCAAAAATAGCAGCGCCTCTAAAGGCATTGAAACGGTAGGCATGGTATAGACCTCCCAACATAACTGGTAAGAAAACTAAAGCATTAACTTTAGAATTGTGTCCAGCTGCAAGAATAACTATGTTGTATGTACTAAAAGTATAAGCAATTGCACCAATAAGGTTAACGGAGGGTTTAAACTTCATGCTCCAACCCATAACTATAAAGCCAAGGAACATCATAAAGATGAGGGCTGCAGGTGGAGGAAGTATGCTACGAAGTCCGGTATTTACTAATGTAAAAATATTGCCATTATATTTTACGGCAAGGTAAACAGGCATACCCGAGAACATAGAGTTCGACCAAAGTGGAATTTTCCCGTCAATTTTTTCGTATTCGTTAGTTTCTTGGATAGAGCCTTTGTATTGGGTGATATCGTGCTGTTTAATTTGCTTATTATCTAAGATTTGCGGAACAAATGCTAAGGTGATAAGTAAAGCTGAGATTAACACCGCAAGGTGTAAGCCGTATTTTTTGAATAGTTCGCCCATATTGGTTTTCGCGTAATTTTTGACCAAAATACTAAAAATATTTAATGCAGAGTTGCTAAACTATCCCGTTATTGTAGCTCTTGTGTATTTGTTTTTATAGTTTTAGAGGGCGTGGTAAAGTGGCTATTTTCACATGTTAGCAAAGGTCCAGCTGTCGCCTTTACTCCTC
>DATCKI010000207.1:0-2113 GCA_036562365.1 Bacteroidia bacterium
AGTTGAGGCTCCAGCTGCTAATGATGTAACAGAAGACAACACAAATCAACAATTTAATTTTAATTTCAAATGGGACTAATTAGACCGGGAATTAAAAAAGAGAAAGTAAAAAAGAATGAGCATAAATTGTTTATTCCACCGCCACCGCCAAAGGAAGTGGCTAAAATTAGAGAGATGTTGAAGCAAGTTGAAGTCTGGATAAATTCAGGCGAAAAAGAACTTGCTGAAAAGCATTGGATGTTGATTGCCGATGAGTGTCGTAAATATGCTGCTAGGGCGATAAATAGCACAAATGTTTCACTTTAATACAAAAGATTATTAAAAACACGTAAGCTGGGTTTAAACGCTAACTCCCCACTTGCGCAAAACCAATGTTAGCACCAGTTTAATTATGATTTACTACATTATTTTCAGCTATCTGTTTTTACTCGGAATTAAGGGTGAAAACGAAAATCTGCCTTTATGGAATTTGTTATTAGCACCTATAACTTTTCCTGTATTGCTCGGTCAATGGTTTGCACACAAGTATTAATTACCGCTAACTAAGATACATACAAAACAGTTTAATTTAATTTGAAATGGGATATTTATTGAAAAACGAAGACGTCACATTTGACCAGATGGCAAATGTTAGAAGCAGCTATTTAAATGCTGTAAAACAATCAGTTTTAGATTGTCAAAAAACGCTACCAACGGATATAGCACCCTTGGATAGTCAAGAATTGATCAAATTACAGACCAATGTAAAGAATTTCATTGATCAGATTTTAGCTAAAAACAAGGAGCTGAAGGACGAACGGATGGAACTAACTCGCCGCCTCGACGAGGTGAAAAAATTCTTCACGACGAATGAAAAGGCCGCTGAAGAAGAGGTCGCACCGTTAATCGCCTATACTAATAAAATTGCTAAAGAGCTCGTTAAGAGACAGCGTGAAGAGGCGGCAAAAATTGAGGCGGAACACAAAGCACGTGAGTATCTAAGCACTCTTAAAATAAACATTGATAAACATTACAGTTTATTATTAAAAACTGACTTTGTCAACTACTTCGGGGCGCTCAAAGAAAGAATTTATAAAATGGGTGAGGCCGAACTACAAAGAGTTCCTCAAAAACTTGATAGTATTAAGGGAGGTGCTAAAGCCCGTATTGAAGACCTAGTACAAAGCAATCCATTTAAGCTAGAGATTTTAAACGAGGAAACAACGTCAGTACTTTATGAATGTAAAAAGTCCTACGAAACAGGCCTATACAAGGAGTTAATCGAGTATTATAACAACAGCCTAGAGGAGCTCTATGTTTTGTGCAAGACTAGACTACTCCAAATTAAAGAGGGAGCCGTTGATCCTGAAACGGATGTAAATAAACTAAAGAGTAGCCATGAGGCGGAGTTAATGAAAGTCGCTAATGAGGTTGAGGATGCCGCTAAAGCGTCACAACTTGCAGCAACTATTGAAACGGTGGCTGCAACTAGTGAAGCAAGCACTACCGACGTTTCCAAAATTAAGGTTAAACTCCGTTACGATCCTGAGAACCATGCTCAACTTTTAGAAATAATCAAACTTTACATTGCCGAAAAGTACGAATCGGAATCGTTGCCAACACTATTAAATAGGCTGTCATTCATGGTGACATACGCTAACAATAGGCTGAATTCTGGTCACGAATTGAACGTTAACAAGGTTGAGGATATAAAGGTAAAGTAAATGGATTATTTTAGTCATCCCTTCATGAGTAATTCCAAGCTCTCGAGTTATGCTCGGGAGCTTGGATTAATACCAGAAATTTCCGATAAGAATCAGTTCGACAATTATCGACTTGGCACACTCTTCGACTTACTTATTACTGAGCCTGAGAGGGTAGATAGACTTAATGGTAAATTGATTGGTACCGATTATTCCTTCACGAAAGAAGAATTTAATAAATCTAGTAAAATGGCCAGTAGTTTTTATAAATCGGCTATCTACACTAAAATAAAGCCGTTTGACTTGGAATTTCAAAAGGAAATCTACGATGAGAATTTTAAGTTGTTTGGCTTACCTATTCCATTCAAAGCTAAACTCGATATCTATTTACCCGGATGGGTACTTGATATCAAAACAACGGATGCAACTAG
>DATCKI010000208.1:0-3829 GCA_036562365.1 Bacteroidia bacterium
TTGCCTTTTTCGGCCTGATTTAGAAGTCGTTCTCCTTCTTTAAGGTTTTTGATAGCTTGAGCAAGTTCGACCTTTTTACCGGGAAAATTCTTGGCTTTAAAGTCGATTTGTGCGAAAGTAATCCATGAATAGGAAATGAACAAAAAGAATAAACTTAGCTTTTTCATCTACACACTAATTTTTTATACTCCAACGCGGTATTACATTTAGGGATTTCCATACATGCTTCTTCAAATCTATTTTCGCTTATAAAAATTCTAATTTTTTGTAAGCATTGATAGTCTTTAAAATTAGGGTCGTTTTCAGTAGCTGCTTGAGCGTTTAATTGCAAAGCTTTCTCAGTTTGATTTTGGAATACATAGGCATTAGCAGCATTTAAATCGAACATAGGCGATCCATTCACCAAACTATCGGGTAATTCTTTATCTTGAGCAATATGACATAGGAGAAGCATATTAGAGCTTACTTCCAATTCATCGCCAATTTCGCGAGCTTTTTTAAATTGCTCAATGGCTTCGTTTAATTTATTAGTTTTGAAAAGGAAGAGTCCGAGGTTATTTCTATAACGTGCGTTTTCGGGCATGAAAAGAACTGCCGATTTATAATCTTCACCCGCGAGTGTCCATTTTTCAAGCATCATACGTGCAGAAGCGCGGTCGTTTAAACAAGCCGGAAATTCTGGAAAAATCTGTAATGCTTTAGTAAAGAACTCTTCAGCCCCTTCGTAATTTTCGTACATAAAGTGTACAGAACCTAAGCCATGCCATGCATCATAGTCGTACGGAAACATTTGCGTTGCTAATACAAAATCGTTTAAAGCATCTTGTAAGCGCATAGCTTCTAATCTAATTTTTCCTCTTAAAACATAAGCTTTAGGGAAGGTGGGTTGCAAACGTATGATGGCGCTAAAATGTTTGTCGGCCAAATCTAAACGTTGCATTTCTCTATACAATAAGCCTAAATTATAACGAGCTTTAATAAAGTTGGAGTCTATATCTAAGGCTTGTTCTAATTTAGAGATAGCCATTGACTCTTCTCCTTCTTGGAGAATGCTAATCGCTTCATTATATAGTTTTAATGCTTTAGAATTTTGAGAAAAACCGGTTATGGAAGCCCCAAAAATGCAAATCAGTACTAGGATTTTTTCCATTCTACAAATAAACTAATTTTAGAGAGATTTACCTGTAAAGTAAATTCGAATTAGTAATAAATTAAGATTTTTAAGGGCGATAGATGGAATTAGATACTTAATGCGGATTGTTTTCAGCATTGAATTTTTCGAGACTTAATTTTTCGCCATCCCATAAAGCAAATGTAAAATCGCTAATCCAGTCACCTAAATTAATGTAACGAGTGTTATTAAAAGTTTGGTCTATAGGCAAATGGCGATGTCCGAATATATAGAAGTCGCAATGTTCAATTGCTTGTTTACGTTTGATATATTGCATAAGCCATTCATTTTCTTCACCCAAGAATTTTTTGTCGTTATCACCAGTTGCTTGTCGGCTGGAATGTGAAAAATATCTAGCCATTCGTACACCTAAATCGGGGTGTAACCATTTAAAGCATTTTTGGAAGAAAGGATTTGTAAATACTTTTTTGATGAATTTATAACCTTTATCTCCAGGGCCTAGTCCATCACCATGACCTATAAAAAACTTTTTACCGTCCCATTCTTTAATGATGGGATTGTAATGAACTTTAACCCCGATTTCTTTTTCCAGATAACCGAACATCCAAAGGTCGTGGTTTCCAGTAAACATGTGCACGGGTTTACCGCTATCGCAGATTTCGGCAAGTTTACCGAGTAGGCGTGTAAAGTTTTTAGGAATTACTTCGGCATATTCAAACCAAAAATCGAAAATATCTCCAACTAGATATATTTCATCAGCCTGTTTACCGTAGGTATTTAGCCATTCAATAAAAATCTTCTCACGTTGGAGCGATTTTTCGTATGTGGGAACTCCCAAGTGTAAGTCAGACGCAAAAACAATCACAGGCATTTCTAATTCGGGGTAAATATAAAAATATTAAAGTTGAAATGAGTATATGGTTAAAGTTTAAACATGGAGTAATGGAGGCAGTAAAGTAATTAACAATTTGTTGGTAATTAATTTTTAAGAATCGTTTTAAACAGCCTTTTATATTGAATTACTTTTACGGCAAGCAAATACTGATAAAGAAATGAGTAGTTTTATTGTAGAAGGCGGTTTTAAGTTAAAAGGAGAAATTACGCCTCAAGGTGCCAAAAATGAGGCATTGCAAGTGTTGAGTGCTGTATTGCTTACCAGTGAAAAAGTTACCATCGAAAATGTTCCAGATATTTTAGATGTAAATAAGCTGATTGAAATTCTATCAAGTATGGGAGTGAAAGTTCGTAAGAGTGGTGATCATTCTTATGATTTTCAATCTGATGAGATAGATTTAGATTATATCTTTTCTCCTGCTTTTGTTGAAAAAGCATCTAAATTAAGAGGTTCGGTAATGTTATTAGGTCCACTTTTAGCTCGTTATGGTCGTGGATTTATACCTAAACCAGGTGGAGATAAGATTGGTCGTAGACGTTTAGATACACACTTTTTAGGGTTTCAAGATTTAGGAGCTCATTTTGAGTATGATAATGATACGGAGAGTTTCACCGTAACGGCAGAAAAGTTGAATGGTGCCTATATCCATATGGACGAAATTTCGGTTACAGGTACTGCAAACATTGTAATGGCTGCGGTATTAGCGAAAGGAACCACAACTATTTATAATGCAGCATGCGAGCCATATGTTCAGCAATTATGTAAAATGTTGAATGGTATGGGGGCAAAAATATCGGGTGTAGGTTCAAACTTATTGACCATTGAAGGTGTTGAAAGTCTTGGAGGTGTGCGTCA
This sequence comes from Bacteroidia bacterium, assembly GCA_036562365.1. Lineage (GTDB taxonomy): Bacteria > Bacteroidota > Bacteroidia > CAIKAF01 > CAIKAF01 > JACVCJ01. Next base: position 2,883 of record DATCKI010000208.1, read on the forward strand.
TCGTATCTTACCAGATATGATTGAAATTGGGTCATTTATTGGTTTAGCTGCCATGACTCAAAGCGAAATTACCATCAAAAATGTGAGTTTCGAAAACTTAGGTATTATACCTAAAATGTTTGAGCGTTTAGGTATTAAAATGGAAAGAAGAGGGGATGATTTATATATACCTGCTCAAGAATCTTATACCATAGATACCTTTATAGATGGTTCAATATTAACAATTTATGATGCTCCATGGCCAGGGTTTACACCCGACTTAATGAGTATAGTACTTGTAGTTGCAACACAAGCCGTAGGTAGTGTGTTAATACACCAAAAGATGTTTGAGAGCCGTTTATTCTTCGTGGATAAACTTATAGATATGGGTGCTAAGATTATACTTTGTGACCCACACCGCGCTACGGTTATTGGTATAGAACGTAAATATGCATTACGTGGTATAACCATGAGTTCACCTGATATTCGTGCTGGAGTTGCTTTATTAATAGCAGCATTATCGGCTGAAGGAAAAAGTGTAATTCATAGCGTAGATCAAATCGATAGAGGTTACGAAAAAATTGATGAACGATTAAACGCCCTTGGAGCACGAATTACTCGTGTGAAGTAACAATATTATAGAGGGGAATGACGGGGCTTCTTTTATATGGGGAGCCCATTTATGTTTTTAGTAGTTTGCTTTTCAATTTACTAAAGAATTCGGGAGTAACTCCTATATAAGAAGCAATATATTTGCTTGGAATACGATGTTCTAAGCTTGGAAATTTTTCTTTAAATCTTCTGTATCTTTCTTCGGCACTTAGGCTAAGATTGTCGTGTATACGTTGAATGGTAGAAACGTATGCATTTTCCATTAAAATTCTGAAATATCTTTCAATGGCAGGGCATTGGTCGTAGAATTTTTCTTGATCTTTTTTAGAAAGAAAGAGGAGTTGGCAGTTTTCAAT
>DATCKI010000210.1:0-7537 GCA_036562365.1 Bacteroidia bacterium
TATCCATACTCCTTCGCACTTGAAATATATGAATGGTGAATTACCGGATCATTCGAATATAAAATCACCGTCTTACCATTTTTATCTTTTTGAGTAGCCGATATTTTTTCTACATACGCATCTACATTGTACCATTTATCCTCATTTATAGATTTAAACAAGAAGAAATCTTTGTATTTATCGGCAAATTTATCTTCTGTTACCAATCCATAATTCACAAACATCTTAATATCTTCCCATTTGCTGTGATAATCTTCAGGATTTGTACGATTCATCTCAGCCAATTTATCAGACACCTTTTTAGTAATATGCGAACTTATTTTCTTCACATTCGGGTCGCCTTGTAAATAGCTACGTGAAACGTTTAATGGGATATCCGGACTGTCGATTACACCATGCAATAACATCAAGAAATCTGGCACTATACCTTCTACACTTTCACTTACAAATACGCGGTTACAATACAACTTAATTTTATTGCGTTGTATATCCATTTTATTATCTAAACGTGGGAAATAAAGTACCCCAGTTAAATTAAATGGATAATCTACATTCAAATGTATGTGGAAAAGTGGTTGTTCAAAGCTCAATGGATAAAGCTCACGATAGAAATTCGTATAGTCTTCATCTTTCAAATCGCTCGGTTTTTTAACCCAAATAGGTTCAACCGCATTAATTTGTTCATTCTCGAACCAAACAGGAATTGGTAAGAATTTACAGAACTTATTCAGCAATTCTTTAATTCTTGCCGATTCTAAATATTGTTCATCTTCTTCGTTTAAATGAAGAATTACCTCCGTACCACGATCTTTTTTATCAATTTCTTCTAGGGTATATTCAACACTACCGTCGCAGCTCCATTTAACTGCTGGTGCATCTGTATACGATTTAGTAAGTAAATCTACTTTTTTAGCCACCATAAAGGCCGAATAGAAGCCTAATCCGAAATTACCGATAATACCCGCGTCCTTTGCACTTTCATATTTGCTAACAAATTCCTTAGCTCCAGAAAATGCAATTTGATTTATATATTTCTCCACCTCTTCGGCACTCATACCTATACCATTATCTTTAATGGTAAGAGTTTTAGCCTCTTTATTGATGGATATTTCCACTTTTAAATTATCAACATCTCCAGTTTTTTCTCCACGTGCAGCTAAAGTTTTCAATTTCGTAGATGCATCAGTGGCATTGGAAACTAATTCACGTAAGAAAATCTCATGTTCAGAGTATAAAAACTTCTTAATAATCGGAAATATATTCTCCGTTTGTACACTAATATTACCTGTCTTCATGGTCATACTTTTAGATTTCTATATTCTTTCCTTTCAAAAAAAATACCAAAATCAAATTCTGCCAAGTTGACAATCTTTTAATCGAATAATGACATCTGATTACTTAGAGGTGCCTGTCCCCAATCCTTCGAATTCTTTGGCATAGGAATAGCATCCCATACTTTTTCGGGAATCTGAAAATTCGTCAGCATTTCTGTATCAAAAACTCCTTCTAGCCATTTGTTTTCAAACTCAGGTTTTAATACAATAGGTTTTCTATGAGCAGTATTATGTATTTCACCCAAAAAACCTCTTGCATCGTCTGTAATTATACTAAATGAATTACTTATTATACCTGTATTAGCATTCGTATAAGTAGAAAAAATTCCGGCAAATGAAAAGATTTCAACATCAGGAACTCGAAGCATAAATGGGTACTTCCCCTTCCCTTTTGTCTGCCACTCAAAAAAATGTGTAGCTGGAATTAAACATCGGTGGTGCAAAATTGAATCTTTGAACGAGGCTTTTTCAAGCAAAGAATCGAAACGAGCATTTAAGGTTTTAGTCCGTATGCTCAATTGCTGCTCTATACTAGTAGCGAAGCTTGGAATAAGTCCCCATTCCGCCTCTAACCATTCCATGTTCGAATTTAGTATAGGCATAGATTCATGATCAAATGCATTCACATGAAACTTTTCTACAGGCATTTTAGGCTTATTTTTAGCTTTATAACGCTTGCTTAATTTACCTGTATCAGCTTTAATTCCGTAGTGATAACACATATAGAGGGTAATTTTAGTAGTTATATGAACTATCTTTTAACTGTTCTCTATAACTATTGATGATGGCTGCTTTAGAAACAAAACCTTTGTACATACCTTTATCAACCACAGGTAAATTCCATACTCCTGATAATTCAAATTTCTTCATTACCTCATTCAAATTATCTAAAGAACTAACGGTAGTTGGAGGTTGCGACATAATTTCGCGCACCGACATTTGTCCATTTCTATTTGGATCGAAGATAATACCACGTATAGAATCGAGTAAAATAATACCTTCCAGTTTATTATTCTGACTAATAACAGGAAATATATTACGTTTAGTTTTTGTTATACTTACTATTAAATCGTCTAAGGTTGCATCATTCGAAATTATAGGCATATTAGTTTCCATGATGCTATATACTTTAATAGAAGATAAAATTTTCGTATCTCTATCAGCAGTGATATCTTTTCCAGAATCAACCAATTCTTTTACTTCCATGGAATGTGGTTCGAAATAATGTGAAATTGCATAACTGATAGAAGCTACTACCATTAAAGGGATCATAAGTTCATAACCTCCTGTAATTTCAGCAATAAGGAATATTGCAGTAAGAGGTGCGTGATAAATTCCTGCTAGAACTCCGGCCATACCAACTAAAGTAAAATTCCCCACAGGTAATTTGAACCAATTATAAGGCAATAGATTAAAGAAATTTGCTACAAAATATCCTGCATATGCACCAACGAATAAAGATGGGGCAAAATTTCCTCCACTTCCACCAGAATTAACCGTGATACCAGTTGCAAAAGCTTTAAAAAGCATTACAAATCCGACAAAAAGTAAGATGAGATATTTATTTTTAACCAGACCTTCTATAATACTTCCCGAAATAATATCCTTTGCATCATTATCAGCTAGCATTTTCACACTTTCGTACCCTTCACCAAATAAAGAAGGGAAAATGAAAATAATAAATGCGAGAGCCAATCCGCCCACCATTGCTTTTTGCCAAATATTCCAATCTTTTTTTTCAAAAAAGGCTGCTACACGTCTAAAAGTTCGAGCATGATAAACAGAAACTAAACCTGTGAAAATACCAAGTAAAATAAAGAAAGGTAAAGTTTTATATTGAAAGCTTTCTACATTTTTAAAGTGCAGAAGTATATCTTCTCCGAGAATAATATTCGAAATAAGAGCGCCACTAGCAGCAGCAATAATAAGGGGAATAAAAGCAGAGACACCAATATCGAGTAGTAAAACTTCTAAAGCAAATAAGACACCGGCAATAGGTGCATTAAAAGCAGCTGCAACACCAGCTGCGGCACCACATGCAATAAGTAGAATACGATCTTTATGCGAAAGTTTATAGCGTTGAGCGAAATTACTTCCAAAAGCCGAACCTGTAACTGCAATTGGGGCTTCCAATCCGACCGAACCACCCATACCCACCGTAATAGAGCTGGTTATAATATGGCCGTACATATGTTTACGAGGAATAATTCCGCTTGAATCATTAATACATTCGTGCACAAAGCTCATTCCTTTCCTAAGTTTACCTTTAAACATATACTTAACAACAAGCACAGTACAAAGAATACCGAGCAGAGGCAGGAATAAGTAGTAATAGTTAAAGTTTAAGCCTTTATCGAAAGTTGCAATAAAGTAGACATAGTGTACAAACATTTTAAGTACTACTGCAGCCATTCCCATAGAAACACCAATGAGAACTGCAGCAAGAAACAAGAATTGTCGGGGCGACAAGCGTTCTTGCAAAAGAGCTATGATTCGGAATAGAAAATTGAACTTAACTAATTGCACGAGTGTAAAAATACTAATATAAGGTATAACTAAAAAGAATTATGGCAAAATGAAATGATTACCTTTGGGGCATGAACGACAAGATGATAAAATTTTCGATACTAATTGAGCGCATATGGTTTGCGTTCATATTTATCTTTTTAGGCTTGAGCATTTGGAAGTTAACTACAATTGGTTGGCCTGATGCGGGTATCTTTTTTGCCTTTCCTATAATTGCACTTTTCATGTTTTTTATACGAAGAAGACAAAGGATAAAATTGCAAAAAGACAGGGAAAAGAAAGAGAATCCGGGTGCATAATGCCAAATTGACAGCGCAATAAATTCAAAACAGATAAAGAAAGCGAAAAAATGTCAGAAAAAGCATAAATAAAGGCTTTGGCATAGATTATGATTGAGAGGGAAATAGAAAACTTAAATTTTTTTAGACATGAGTATAAATATTAAACCATTACACGACCGAGTAGTAGTAAAACCTGCGGAAGCAGAAACAAAAACCGCTTCAGGAATTATTATTCCGGACACAGCTAAAGAGAAACCACAACGTGGTGAAGTAGTAGCTGTAGGTGAAGGTAAAAAAGACGAACCAATGACTGTAAAAGTGGGTGATGTAGTTCTTTATGGAAAATACGCGGGTACTGAAGTTAATATTGAAGGTACAGAGTATTTAATCATGCGTGAGTCTGACATTTACGCAATTGTTTAAAAAAATCAATACAAACAAATTAATTAAAAAGAAGAGAATATGGCTGCTAAAGAAATTTTGTTCAAAGGCGACGCTCGTGAGAAATTAAAAAAAGGTGTAGATACTTTAGCTAATGCAGTTAAAGTAACCTTAGGTCCTAAAGGTAGAAATGTAATTATCGATAAAAAATTTGGTGCGCCATCAGTAACAAAAGACGGTGTATCTGTTGCTAAAGAAGTAGAATTAGCTGACCCAGTTGAAAACATGGGTGCTCAAATGCTTAAAGAAGTTGCGAGCAAAACAGCTGATGTAGCAGGTGACGGTACTACAACTGCTACCGTATTAGCTCAAGCTATTGTAACTGCAGGTTTAAAACACGTGGCTGCAGGTGCGAACCCAATGGATTTAAAACGTGGTATCGACAAAGCAGTTAGTACTATCGTTTCTGAACTTAAAAACTTAAGTCAAGAAGTAGGCGACGATAATAACAAAATCCAACAAGTTGCTACAATTTCTGCTAATAACGATGAGGCAATTGGTGCTCTTATTGCACAAGCTATGCAACGTGTTGGTAAAGAAGGTGTAATCACTGTTGAAGAAGCTAAAGGTACTGAAACTTACGTAGATGTAGTGGAAGGTATGCAATTCGACCGTGGTTATTTATCTCCATATTTTGTAACTGATACAGAAAAAATGGAGGTTAACCTTGAAAATGCTTATGTGCTTATATATGATAAGAAAATCAGCAGCATGAAAGAATTGTTGCCGATTTTAGAAAAACAAGTTCAAACAAACCGTCCATTACTTATCATCGCTGAAGATGTTGATGGTGAAGCTTTAGCTACTTTAGTAGTTAATAAATTACGTGGTTCATTAAAAATTGCTGCTGTAAAAGCTCCAGGATTTGGCGACCGTCGTAAAGCTATGTTAGAAGACATCGCAATCTTAACTGGTGGTACAGTTATCAGCGAAGAAAGAGGATATACTTTAGATAATGCAGACCTTTCATTCTTAGGTCAAGCAGCTAAAATTAGCATCGATAAAGACAATACCACCATCGTTGAAGGTGCTGGTTCTAAAGAAAATATCGCTGCTCGTGTTAAAGAAATCAAAGTTCAAATGGAAAATACGAACTCTGATTACGATCGCGAAAAATTACAAGAACGTCTTGCTAAATTAAGCGGTGGTGTTGCTGTACTTTATGTTGGTGCTGCTACTGAAGTAGAAATGAAAGAGAAAAAAGATCGTATCGACGATGCTCTTCATGCTACTCGTGCTGCTGTTGAAGAAGGTATCGTACCAGGTGGTGGTGTGGCTTATATTCGTACCGCTGCTGCTCTTGAAAACCTTAAAGGTGAAAACGAAGACGAAGCTTTCGGTATCAATATCGTTAAACGCGCTATTGAAGAACCTCTTCGCCAAATTGTTGAAAACGCAGGACTTGAAGGTAGCATCATCGTACAAAAAATTAAAGAAGGTACTGCTGATTATGGTTTCAATGCTCGTAAAGAAGTATTCGAAAACTTATTATCTGCAGGGGTTATCGACCCAACTAAAGTTTCTCGTGTAGCTTTAGAAAACGCTTCTTCTATTGCTGGTATGTTATTAACTACCGACTGCGTACTTGCAGAAACTAAAGAAGATAAACCTATGATGCCTCCAATGGGCGGAATGGACGGAATGATGTAATTCCAATCTTCTTCTCTAATATTAAAGACACCTCAAAAGGGTGTCTTTTTTTTTTAACCTCCCCCCATATTCCTTGGAGCGAGGCTTTAAAATTAATAATCTTGCTCTATTTGTGTTTCGGCTGTTTCTTGAGGTTTACGATATTGTAAAAACGGCTGCTTTAATAAAAAGCCCAAATTACTATGCTCATTCTTCTTTGGATAAGTATCTAATCCATATACTATATCTTTCGGATTTTCCATAAAGGTAAAGGTTCGGAATAATCTATCCCAAATTGAAAAGATATTTCCATAATTTGAATCGGTATATGGTAATCGGTAATGATGATGTACTTTATGCATATCTGGAGATACAATGATGTATGAAATGGCATTATCTAACCATTTTGGGATACGAATATTTGCATGATTAAATTGAGAAAGTAATACAGATGCCGATTGATAAGCCATAACCACCCAAATAGGAGCTCCTAGTATAGCCACTCCTAATGTGGTAAACACAGCTCTAATGACCGATTCAAGCGGGTGATGACGATTAGCTGTAGTTGTATCAACCGTTGGATCGGTATGGTGTACCACATGAAAACGCCACAAAACGGTTATTCTATGCTCTAACAGATGAGGTAGATAAGCGCCAACTAAATCGAAGGCCAATAACCCTACTAAAAACATGGCCCATGCTGGCATATCAGCCCATTGCAGCAAACCCACTTTATTCGCAACGCAATAATCACTTATGGCCAATATAAGCGTTGCAAATAGCACATTTACAATTACAGTAGTGGCCGTAAAAAATAAATTAATAGCAAGATGTTTCCCCTTTTTACTTTTAAATGAAAACAATGGAGTTATGTTTTCAATCAAAAAAAAGAATGCTAAACCTCCTATAATTATAGCAGCCCTATGAGAAGAAGGGATATGAGTGAAGTATGCAATTATTGAATCCATTTGGTTAATTAAAAGCGAAATTAATACATGTTAATTGGGGCTATGAATATAATGATAATGTGATTTGATTCAAAAAACGAACTAAGGAAATGAAATTTTATCTTTAAAAGCCAAACAAAGTTAAAGACTGATTTCGGCAATGTTTATACTATATCTTTGTTTATACCTGAAATTTAAAACATATTGTTTATGCATATAAATCCAACTTCATACAAAGATGCTAAAAGTGCTATAGGATTAATAAAATCTGGCGATCGTGTATTTTTGCAAGGTAGTGCTGCTACTCCAGTGCGTTTAATTAATGAGTTATTTCAACAAAAAGAGAGGTTAACGAATGTTGAAATTGTAAGCATTACAT
>DATCKI010000220.1:0-1696 GCA_036562365.1 Bacteroidia bacterium
ATAGTGGATGAGTCGCAGAATTTAACACCACACGAGATAAAAACAATTATAACAAGGGCCGGCGACAATACGAAAATTGTATTTACGGGTGATATATTCCAGATAGACACCCCGTATTTAGATACAGAATCGAATGGATTAAGCTATTTAATTGATAAGATACATAGTCATCCTTTACATGCACACATAAGTTTAGAGAAAGGCGAGCGAAGTGAATTAGCTAATTTGGCGAATGATTTATTATAGAAAGTTGTTTAATAAGTATCAAATGTGATTTTGGTATATACAAGAAAAGCCCTCTTTTGAGGGCTTTTCTGTTTTAGTATATATATAAAATTAGATTGTAGAATCTAAAATAATATCGAATTGAACTAAGTCAACGAAGTCTTGAAGTCTTTCTTCAACTTCAGCTTCAGTAACTTCAAGTAAACGTTTAGTGCCGAATTTTTCAACGGTGAAAGAAGCCATAGTAGCACCGTAAATGATAGCACGTTTCATGTTATCGAAAGAGATATCATTAGATTTGGCTAAATAACCGATGAATCCACCTGCGAAGGTATCCCCAGCGCCTGTTGGGTCGAATACTTCTTCAAGAGGAAGAGCAGGAGCATAGAATACTTGATTTTCGTGGAAAAGAAGTGCACCATTTTCTCCTTTTTTGATGATAAGGTATTTAGGGCCCATAGCCATAATTTTCTTAGCAGCTTTTACTAGGCTATATTCTTTACTAAGCAGGCGTGCTTCTTCGTCGTTAATAGTAAGCACGTCCACTTTTCCGATCATATCAATTAGATCGTCCCATGCAGTTTCCATCCAGAAATTCATAGTATCCATCACCACTAATTTAGGGCGTTGGTTCATTTGCTCTAATACACGACGCTGTAATTTAGGCATTAAATTTCCTAAAAGAAGGAAGTCGCAGTTTCTAGAAGATTCAGGAACGATTGGGTCAAAATCGGCTAAAACGTTAAGTTGGGTGTCTAGGGTATCGCGGGTATTCATATCTAAGTGATATTTACCAGCCCAGAAGAAAGATTTTTCTCCTTGTTTGATTTGTAGACCTTCGGTATTGATATTTTTCTCACGGAAGGTGTTTAGGAAAGACTCTGGAAAGTCGTCGCCCACTACAGAAACGATACGGATATCATTTTTAAAATAAGCTGCGGATAAAGATGCATACGTGGCTGCTCCACCAACAACCATATCTTCTTTTCCGAACGGAGTTTCCAGATTATCAAAGGCTACCGTTCCAATTACTAATAAACTTCTAGACATTTTAAAAAAAAATTTGTCAAAGATATTGTTTTATTCAAAACGCTTTGTATTTTTGCACTCCAAATTTGAACAAAATGTTCAAAAATAAACTCCTCCTTAGCTCAGCTGGTTAGAGCACCTGACTGTTAATCAGGGGGTCTCAGGTTCAAGTCCTGAAGGGGGAGCGAAAAATAAAGAAAAGGGATGCGGTATCGCATCCCTTTCTTTTTTAAAATCATTTATGCTTTGCATTTCTTCGTTGGATCAAAATTTTGTTCGGTCATCCCCAAGGCACTTGGGGAAATGCCTATAGAATTAATTTAACCACCTCTATTGTGTAAAAATAAATCTTTCAATTCGAGATGATTATAACTGTAATCCCGTTTTTTTTGGTGGTTTTTGTAAATTAAATTCAAACTTTTCTATATTTGCACTGTATTCC
>DATCKI010000222.1:0-4622 GCA_036562365.1 Bacteroidia bacterium
GTAAACTATATAAAACAGGTATGCAAAAATTATGCCTGACAGATATCCAACGACTAAATCTAAAGGATAATGCACTCCAACCATAATTCTACTTAAAGACACTAATAACACAAAACATAAGCCATACAAACCATATAAAAGCTTATATCTATTAAGATGTTTAAGCAAGAGCACAGCAAACAATACTATAGCTGTACTATTAGCTGCATGTGCCGAATAAAATCCATAAGCCCCACAGGGTGTAGCTATAAAATTCATTTCTTTTAGTAAATAGATAATTTGGCAAGGTCTTGGTCTTGCTACAGAAAGTTTAATTAAATTGGCAAACTGATCGCTAACTAAAATTAAAAGGGCAAAAGCAATAATTATATAAACGAATTGAATATAAGGCTTTTTAAAAAAAAGAAATAGAAGTGGGATAAATAGGAGTAACCAAAAATAATGACTGGTAACCAATAGCCAAAATGCTTCTTGGCCTATACCCCAATTATTTATGTATAAAAATAGTTTTGAATCCCAATAAAGTAAATTCTCAATCATTGAGTTACTACTGTTTTTAGTAATGGAGACATATCGAAAGAGATATTTTTAAACTCTTGTTCAGAACCAATTCTTTCCATTCGTATACAGAAATTATTATCAGAGCATTTACCAATGGTAATAAAAATGGTTTCACCATTTTCTAATGTAGCCGTATAAAGATAAGCAGGATATAAATTTCCTTGATCATCTTCAACTTGAGAGTTGGCTAAAACAAAAGCGGTATTAATAGTGGCACGTATTTCTTTTTCAAGAGATTCCATACCATTATTTTTAATTTTAATATCGACTAAAATGTCGGTATAATTAGCTTGTAAAAGGCGTAAACCCACATAAATATTGCCTTTAGTTCCATTCACCCAAGTTTTTTTATCAAAGGAAAAGAAAACAGGGAAATCGATAGTATGTATAGTTTTCCCTTCGGTTACATTGATTTTGGCCCCGTTAAATTCAATACTTGCACCAGGCATCATAAATTTAAGGTCAGACACAAAAGCCGAATTGTACATATTAGAATCACTCATAAACTTTACATTTTGAGCAAAATAATGCTGTACTGGTAAAAGGCTAAGCAGAAAGATAAATGTCCGTAGTATCATGTAAAATTATTGATTCAATTCTTTCCAGATTAAATCCTTCAATCCTTGAATACCCTCACCTGTTAAAGACGAGAAGAAGTGGAAATTCAAATCAGAATATTCTTTCTTCAAAGCTTCTTTAAGTTCATCATCGAGCATATCAGCTTTCGAGATGGCTAAAAGTCGAGGTTTATCCATGAGTTCAGGATTAAACTGTTCTAATTCATTACACAATATAGCATATTCTTCTCGAATATCCTTACTATCGGCAGGAATTAAAAACAGGAGAACTGAATTTCTTTCGATATGACGCAGGAAACGCAGTCCGAGACCTTTGCCAGTATGCGCGCCTTCGATAATTCCGGGAATATCGGCCATAACGAAGGATCTATGATCGCGATAGGAAACAATGCCTAATTGCGGAGTAAGCGTAGTAAATGGATAATTAGCGATTTCTGGTTTAGCGGCAGAAACTACAGACAGCAAAGTACTTTTACCTGCATTAGGGAAGCCAACAAGTCCAACATCGGCAAGAACTTTAAGTTCAAGAATAATCCACCCTTCTTTACCTTCTTCGCCAGGTTGAGCAAAGCGTGGGGTTTGTTGGGTAGCGCTTTTGAAGTGGTCGTTACCTAATCCACCACGACCGCCCTTCATGAGCACTCGTTTTTGGTTTTCTTCGGTAATTTCGAATAAAAACTCGCCAGTTTCGCCGTCTCTTGCAACCGTTCCTAAAGGAACTTCAACAATAACGTCTTCACCATCGGCGCCATGTTTAAGCGAGCCCATACCATTTTGCCCATTAGAGGCATGGATATGTTTACGATATTTTAAGTGTAATAGAGTCCACAACTGTGGATTAGCTTTAAGAATGATATGCCCTCCACGACCACCATCACCACCATCGGGGCCACCCTTAGGTATATATTTTTCACGACGAAACGAAACTGCCCCGCCTCCTCCGTTACCAGAACGGAAGAAAATCTTCACATAATCAACAAAATTCGAGGCCATGAATAAATCGCTCCTAAGTTTGGCTTAAGCCATGTTTGTAAATACTTTTTGAACGTCGTCGTCTTGTTCTAAACGTTCAATAAGCTTAATTACTTCTTCTTCTTGCTCTTCAGAAAGTTTAACAGTATTTTGAGGAATCCACTCTAATTCAGCGCTTTCAACCTCAATTTTACGTTCTTCTAAAGCTTTTTGCATATTACCAAACTCAGTAAATGCGCAACGAATAATGAAGTTACCTTCTTCATCTTTTCCTAATTCTTCTAAACCGAAGTCGATTAATTCTAATTCTAAATCTTCTTCAGAAACCGTAACATTTTTCACTTTAAAAACGCCCATACGGTTGAACATAAAGCTAACACTTCCCGAGTTTCCAAGGTTTCCGCCCCCTTTATTAAAGTGAGCACGCACGTTTGCAACAGTTCTTACAGAGTTATCGGTAGCCGTTTCAACCAAAACAGCTATACCATGTGGCGCATAACCTTCGTATAATACTTCTTCGTAGTTATCTAAAGTTTTATCAGATGCACGTTTAATAGCAGCATCAATACGGTCTTTAGGCATATTAACCGCACGAGCATTTTGGATACAACGACGTAATGCAGCGTTATTATCGGGATCGGGACCACTTGATTTTACAGCGATTGCAATCTCTTTTCCAATACGTGTAAATTGTTTTGCCATTCTGTCGTAACGGGCAAACATCTTGTGTTTACGTGTTTCAAATATACGTCCCATATAAGTTTAAATTCTTATAATTATAAATTTCAAGGTGCAAATATACACTAAATAGAGCAAAACTCGTTTTTAATACGCAACGAATTATCGATAATGGGCAAAATTTATCCATTCTTAACTTGATTTATTTATTTTACTTTTGTCGAAACTTGCTATTAAATTTATGTGGGCTTTATATAAAAAAGAATTAACCGGATTTTTTGGAAGCTTAACAGGCTATATTGTTATTGCGGCCTTCCTTATGGCCAATGCGCTATTCATGTGGCTGCTACCAGGAAACATTTTTGAAAGTGGTTACGCTGTTATCGACCCTCTTTTTATGAATGCTCCTTTTATTTACTTAATCCTTATCCCGGCTATTACTATGCGCTCTTTTGCTGAAGAAAAAAAAGCCGGTACCATTGAAAGTTTACTCACTAAACCTATTACCGATATTAAAATCGTTTTAGCTAAATATTCAGCAGGCTTAACCGTAGTCCTTTTCTCTCTTATTCCTACTCTAATCTACGTTTTATCTATATACCAACTAGCCTCTCCTTTAGGAGATACTGACCTTGGTAGTATTTGGGGCTCGTACTTAGGACTTCTGCTTTTAGGATCGGTTTATGTTGCAGTAGGTATTTTTACCTCTACCCTTACTGAAAATCAAATTATTGCACTTATATATTCCGTTAGCATATGTTTATTTTTAACGTGGGGTTTAGATATGATATCTAGATTTAATAACCTTAAATTCATAGACTTACTCATATTAAACCTAGGAATATCTGAACATTATAACAGTATTAGCAGAGGGGTTATTGATACCCGCGATGTACTTTATTTTGGAAGTGCTAATATTCTATTCTTATTCGCTGCAAATCTTATGTTACAAAAAAGAAAATGGTAATGAAACAAGGAGCAAGTAAATCACGTAAGATGTCAGATTTGTTCCGTTTTGGAACCATTCTGCTTATAATTATAGGGCTTAATTTAATCGGAAATTTTAAATTCGCTCGTCTCGATTTAACCGCTGAAAAACGCTTTACTCTTAGCGATAGCACCAAACATATGCTAAGAAATATAGATGATGTTGTTTATGTTCAATGTTATCTCGACGGTGATTTAAATGCCGATTTCAAAAAAATGCGTAATGCTACTAAAGAAATTCTAGATGAATTTAAAGCATATGCTGGTATAAATCTGCAGTACGACTTTATTAATCCCTTCGAAGTAAAAGAAGAGAAAAATAAGCAAAAAGCAGCCTACGACTTAATGCAAAGAGGCCTATCTCCCTTTGTAGTAAACGAAAATTCTGCTGAAGGCACCTCGGTTAATATGATTTTCCCTGGTGCACTTGTCTCTTTTAAAGGCAAAACAGTACCCGTCAATTTCATGAAAAGTCAGGCTAAAAGAGCTCCTGAAGCCGTTTTCAAAGAAGCTATCGAAAACTTAGAATCAACCTTCGCTCAAGCTATATACGTCCTACAAAATATCAACCAACGTAAAATGGTGGCTATTGCAAGTGGACATGGAGAATTAACAGAACGTCAAAACCTATATTTTAGAGATCAATTAAAAGACCTTTACTACGTAAAGCAAGTTAATATTTCTAGTGATCTTTCTAGTATTCCTAAAGAAACTAGAGTTTTAATTATAGCTAAACCAGACTCAGTTTTTGATGAAGGAAGTAAATTCGTTATTGACCAATTTGTAATGCGTGGTGGTAGGGTTTTATGGATGTTAGATAATATCTATTTCCCAACCGACTCGGTT
>DATCKI010000226.1:0-4607 GCA_036562365.1 Bacteroidia bacterium
ATGCCTGTAAAAACTACGTTCTTCTGAAAGAAGACCAGCGTCTCTTTTATTCGCAAGCCACCATCTCTCAAACTAAACATGCTTGCATACGAAGGCCGACGTTTTGTTGGCGCTGCTTCTTTACGCTTATATTGGTTTAAACGTTTGGCTTTATATCCAAGTTCTTCAAACAACTGATCAAACTCTTGAATACCTCTCTGCTCAAAACCACGCAAAATCATTTCAGCCGTAGCCTCACTATCTGCCCCAGCTCGGTGGTGACGAAATTCTATTTGATTCCAATCACATAATGATTTTAAATCGTACTTAGTACGTCCAGGCCATATCTTACGAGCTATTTGAACCGTACAACCATACAAAATATTCGGAACGGCTAAGTCATACATTTCTAATGTATGCTTCAACACGCTCATATCAAAACTAGCATTGTGTGCTAAAACCAATTCATCTTCAATCAATGGTTTTAATTCGCCCCACAACTCATCAAATTCCGGACTATCCGCTACATCTGCAGCTGATATACCATGAATTTTAGTATTATAATAATTGAAGTAATTGCCCTTAGGACGGATTAACCAACTCTTGGTCTCTACTACCCTATTTTCTCTTACAAAAGTTAATCCAATTTCGCACGGACTTGCAGCACTGCTGTTGGCCGTTTCAAAATCTAAGGTCACAAAATCCATTTTATTCCGCTTTAAAACGAGCAAATGGAGCCATACGAGCTTTGCTTAACGATAATGAATTCTCATAAATTGAATAATTATCTACTTGCTCGAAAATACTTAAGAATGCAGACTCATTTACCATATTATTTTCGCAATACATTTTAGTTGCCATAATAGGACCAAAACTTATGCGTAATCCTTCGTCTAATTTATAAGTACCATTAAAGTTATTACAACCACTATGTCCATTTAATTTAGAGCCCTCTGGGTCTAATATAATGTATGGAGTTTCTTTACCTTGAGTACCAATTTTTTTACCGTTAAACTCAACTAATTTCCACTTCGTTTTTTCTAAAGAAAAGGTTTTAGAGGTTGATTTAACAGTTTTCTCCTCTTCAACCACTGGTTGCACCTCACTTATAGAATTATCTTCTTCCGAAACCACTGTAGAATCTACTTCATTTTCAGTTACTGGCACGTCAATGTAAGTTTCAGTAGTATCAGTATTTTGATTTTCTGATTTGTTAGTTTGAGCTCCACATGAAGCTAATAATAGTAGGATAAAAGGAGTTAATTTTTTCATTGTATATATTTTAATCAAAGGAACAAATCACAATTATTCAATAACCAAAGCCATTTGGTAAAAATTATTAACGCCACCTAAAACTCTATATTTAATATAGAAAGATTCAGTCCACTCTTTAAATGCTTTAAACTCGTGCATAGGCACATTAAATTCATCAAAGAAAATCACATCACCTTTTTTAAGATAAGGAGTGAGTAAAGTGAGCACATATAAAGTTGCCGTATATAAGTCAGCATCCATATGTATAATCTTACGGCGATCTGAGTTATAAGTTGCTAAAAATGGTATTAAAGTTTGTTGGAATAAACCTTGATAAAAAGTATGTCTATTATCATCAATTTGTGGAGGATGATTTCCATTATTCATATCACCTTTTTTGTACGGCCCCCAGTCTTCTGGTAAGCCAGAGAAAGTATCGAAACCATAAAAACGTGCATCAGCATCTTTTATTTTATTCATCCACCAACGGAAAGAATAGCCTTTAGAAACTCCAAATTCAAGATAATCTATAGCGCCACCAAGTTTTTCTTTTTCGATTACATAATCGTATAGTTTTTCACGCTTAGGATAATCAAAAGTAAAGGTGTAAAAATCATTAAACGTCCCTTTTTTATGCTTGTGAATCCATCGAGAAAGATCCGACATATGAGCGAAAAAATGCCATAACTTCGATGGAAAAAATATATGCATTCGTGTTACAAAAAACACACCCTTAAATAAGGATCTTAGTCTTTTTAAACCCATTTTATTTATGTTTATCCTTTATGTATAACTAGATTCGGGCTCAATGATACGAAAATTTATCTTTTACTTAATTTTAAATTAGAAATGAAAAAGTTCCAATCTCATGCTTTAAGATAAACCCAAGCAATTTTTTATGTTATTTTCTCGCTCATTTTTAAACTATTAGAATTTATTAAGTTAAAATAATAGAAAATAAAGTAACCTTTTTTTCACTAATTCGTTACATTATAAACTCATAATTGTGAAAAAAAATCAATGTTTGGGGTATGAAAATTATCTGGATTCAAATTTTAGCATTATTTTTGCTGAGCTATCACCAAAAAGCACATTCTAAATCTAACCCCCAAAATTTTTTCACCACCACTAAAATATCTGGAAAAATCCAGGTAGAGTATCATGAATTACCAACACCCGTGAAGACTTACCTGAGTAGTGATACTTGGAAAGGATGGAAAATTGTTGAACCAATTTATCTCGTTAAGATTCACAACTTAGAGTTTTATGAAATTACATTAAAAAATCGTTCAGAAACTCGGGTTTTACGTATTGATGCTGAAGGAAATGATTTAAAATAAAGAGAGGTACGTTTATCGTACTGATCCTAAAAACGTCTCTGGGGGGGGACGTTTTTTTTTGCGTTAAATGTCTCCTCCAAC
This sequence comes from Bacteroidia bacterium, assembly GCA_036562365.1. Taxonomy (GTDB): domain Bacteria; phylum Bacteroidota; class Bacteroidia; order CAIKAF01; family CAIKAF01; genus JACVCJ01. The sequence goes on from DATCKI010000226.1 coordinate 2,655, forward strand.
TCTCTATTTTATTATCAATTTTTTTTCATTGTATTGCACGATTTTGGTTGATGTATTATCTGTTACTAAATGACACGCAGTATAATGCCTAAAGCTTATTTTGCCGCTTGCTTGCAAGCGGCTTTAGGGGAATGGCGACTATCGTCGCCATTCTAAAATAGTTTTGATACCATCGATTAAATCAAAGATTTATATGCAACGCAGCGAGGTGCAGCAGAATTGATTTTAAGGCGACAGCAAGCTGTCGCCTATAGAGATAGGGCTGCGCCCTTAGACCGCGTAATTTAAACTACAACGCACAAATGCTAAGTCTATTTAATTTACGCCTAACCTTAAAAAGATTTAGAAAATGCAGTTCAAGGCGTAGTGAAAACGAAATGAAGGAGTCCACCAAGTACCTTGGGGGTGAGTTAAACTACAACGCACAAATGCAAAGTCTATTTAATTTGCGCCTAACCTTAAAAAGATTTAGACAAAGCAGTTCAAGGCGTAGTGAAAACGAAATGAAGGAGTCCATCAAGTACCTTGGGGATGACCGAGTTGAGTTAAGTTCCAACGCAGCGTGGAGAAGCAGAAAAATTTAAAAAAGCACAATCTCTTAAAATCATTTATGCAAGCCACCGCAAGGCGGATGGAAATTTTTGTGAGGGAGTCCACCAAGTACCTTGGGGGTGACCGAGTTGAGTTAAGTTCCAACGCAGCGTGGTGCAGCAGAATTGATTTTATAGTAGGGACTCCCATTCGGCCATTGCTATATCCAACCTCCCCTTCACCTCCGCATAATCACTATACAACTTATCATTAGTACTATTCTCTGGCTTCGTTAATTCCTCCTCTATCTTCTTCAATTCTACTTCCAACTTAGCTATTTTCTCCTCGGCTTTTTTAATCGCCCTTTCGTTCAATTTATTCACCGTATTCTCTACTACTTTGGGAGCTTCAGCTTTTTCAGCTTTTACAGATTTAGGGGCATTACCCTTTTCAATTTCCCTAAAACTTTCAACTTTCTTACGCTCTAGATATTCATTGATATCACCTAAATAGGTTTTAATACCTTCTTCAGTAAATTCAAATACTTTATTAGTTAATCCTTGTAAGAAATCGCGGTCATGACTTACAACTACGAAGGTTCCTTCAAAATCCATTAAGGCATTTTTCAATACTTCCTTCGAGCGGATATCCAAGTGGTTTGTAGGTTCATCCAGCACTAAGAAATTCAATGGTTCAGTCAACATTTTACACATAGCCAAACGAGCTCTTTCTCCTCCCGACAAAACCTTAATTTTCTTATCTACATCTTTACCTTGGAATAAGAATGCTCCTAATAGAGAGCGGACACGAGTAAACATATCACTATGAGCTGTTGCATCTTCCATCTCTTTTAAAAGAGTGTTTTCACCATTTAAAACTTTAGTTTGATGCTGAGCAAAATAACCTAATAACACATTATAACCTTCTTCAAGTTTACCTTCGAAATTATCCATATCACGAGCAATGATACGAGCTAAAGTAGTTTTACCCATACCATTTTTTCCCACAAAGGCAATTCTATCACCTCTATCAATAGTAAAATTAAAACCCTTAATTACCTTTTTATCATCGTAATTTTTCTGAATATTTTCACCAGTAATTACAACTTTTCCAGAATGAGGGGCTTTAGGGAAGTTGAATCGTATAGTACTATTATCTTCATCTTCCATTTCTATACGATCAATCTTATCGAGCTTCTTAATTAAACTTTGTGCAAAGGCTGCTTTAGATGCTTTAGCTCTAAAACGTTCCACATTTCGTTCAATTTGGGCAATCTGACTTTGCTGATTTTTATATGCATTTGCTAATTGCTCTCTACGTTCAGCTCTTAAAACTAAATATTTCGAATAATTCGCTTTATAATCTTGAATACCACCATTTGTTATTTCAAGCGTTCTATTGGTAATTTTATCAAGGAATGTA
>DATCKI010000228.1:0-5796 GCA_036562365.1 Bacteroidia bacterium
TTTCCACTCTCGTTCGATTGTAATTTGAAGGTGTTTTTCAATACTTCTGCCGACTTCGAATCCCACGTATTTAAGCTTTCTAATCGATCGTATAACCTTAAATAATGTTTGAAGAAATGCCCTATAGTCTTGTGTAATTTCGATATATCACCCTTCGGAAACCTCGTAGCCCTATATACTTTTAACTCCATTTGAGCTCTGCTATATTCGTCATTTAGTATATAGATAACAACTTGTAAGGTCTTGTAATAGTACAATTCGTACATTCCTTTAGGTTCATCTATTTCATGCAATATGCGCTTTGCTTGATCGAAATTCTTTGTATAGATATACAATAATATTTCATGAAAGGTGAATTTCTCGGCCAATCGCATGTTTTTGGCTAATCGCTCACGATATTTAATGATGATTTCTTCCGCTGTTTTGAAGTCCCTTAACTTTAAACAGGTTGAAACATAGTTGTATATGATATTATCTTTAAGCCTATAAGATTTTATACTTGGATGTTTTAAGGCTTTGTTGAAATGTAAGGCGCTATTCTTAAAGTCGTTAACTAAAAAATAATGGAATCCTAAGTTGGAATGTAACCAAATTGTTTCTTCTTCAACATTGAAATAGTCGTTATCACTTTCATTCAAATATTGTTCACATTCTTTTAATTTTGAGATAACTTCTAATCCACTTTTATTGTACGATTCGGCCTTTAATCCTAAATAACGAACGGCTTTACTCTGATCTTTGCTAAATAAATCTATCTTAAATTCACCTTTTAATGGCTTTTTATCACCCAAGCCCATCAGTTTACGCTGACGGTTAATAAACGACTTACGTGTATTTAGCTCCGCTAATTTTATGGCTGTATTTTCTAAAATGATTTGATATTGCTCATCAATTTTAGCTTCATAATCGGCTAAAGCATCTTCTGTAAAAGTTAAATTATAGAACTGATAATCGCGTTGAAACTTCTTAAACCACTCCTTAACCGTGGGATTTTTTAATAAAGCTTCTTTCGCATTGAATTCCTTATCAATAAAGTTAAAGTCGTTACTTCGTAGAAGTAAAGCTAAAAAGTTAATGGTTTTAGTTTCGCTTATATATTTAAAAACATCTGAACTGCTACAGAATTCTTCTATATCTTTGGCTAATAATCTAAAATCATTCCTCAATAAATAGTCATGTTCTGCCGTATATTCGGTATTGTAAACCTCTTGAAAAATTTCTTCTTTAGTTAAATGGCCATTTTTCTTCCTTAAAAATTTCAATATAGCCTTTGCTGTTAAGTAACATTTCTGCTTTTGAGATTTTTTGAGGTATGATAAAAGTTCTTCTTGTTCGTGAGGAAGCAGAAGATTTAATAATTTTATGGCGCGATTAGTGAACACTTAATTCGACTTAGATTTACTAACAAAGGAAAGAAACCAGTTGTAAATGAGCAAGGAAAAATTGTATTTTGTTATAAACAAACCTTTTAAGGTTTTAAGTCAGTTCACTCCTGAGCATGATAAAAAACACTTAGGCGATTTTTATAATTTCCCGAAAGACGTATATTCATTAGGTCGTTTAGATGAAGATTCTGAAGGACTTTTGGTATTAACCAACGATAAATATCTTAAAACCCAAGCTATGAATTCTGACATTAAGGTTCAGAAAACCTATTGGGTATTTGTAGAAGGTAAGGTCACAGATGAAGCCATAGAAAAGCTGCGTAGGGGAGTAGATATTGCAGTGAAAGGCCAGCATTATCATACTCAAGCAGCTGAAGTGGAACGTTTGGTTAATCCAAAAATTTTTGATCGCGAACCTACTATCTTAAAGCCAGGTGAATGGTTGGAAATAAAGATTAGCGAAGGGAAATACCGTCAAGTTCGAAAAATGACGGCCGCAGTTGGGCATCCTACACTTAGATTGGTAAGAGTAGGGTATGGCGATTTAACTCTAGGCGACTTAAAACCTGGAGCATGCGTAATGTTATCGAAGAAAGTTATCTATAAAAAGATACTCGGGATTTAGTTCCCGTAAGCGTAATTTTGTAAATACGCATATTCATCCGTTAAAACTCCATTTTTAAGTATGGTAGCTCTTTTAAGTGTTTGAGCTTCGTTGTCTTGAATGAATAATGGTACTACTTTTTCGAGTAATTCTTCACCGAAGTAGGCGCTAGCATCTCTTGGTAATTCAGTTGGTAAATTGTCAACTGCCATTATAGTAATGCTATCGTCGGCAAAAGAATCGGCTTCTTGTCCTGTGTTACGGTTAATTCCATAAATAGGATCAGCAATAGAACTTGGGCGTATAGTAGTTGGGATAGAACCATTAATATCACAAGTGATATCTCCAATAACTTCCACTTTCCAGTCTGCTTTTTTGATATCTTCCAAAGTGAAGAGTGGAGCCGATTTACCGTCCCAATAATGACAAGAAATAAAGATATTAGCTTCGTGTGTAAATTCGCCTAAACGACTTTGGTACAGGTGCGAGTTGGCCATGAAGTGTGCACGGTCGAATTCAGAACTTCCAGGTAAGAAGTAAAAACGATCGTAATTTAATAAGCAGAATACTCCTTTATTGGCAGGGTTTTTAAAATCAGCTTCAGAAACCTCTTTAAGTCCTGCTTCGTTCATAATTTCAACTGCGCCGGTTCCTACACGTCCAGCCCCAGTAAGTATAACTTTAACCTCGCTTAAGAGAGGTTTAATACGATGAACTTCACCTATCATTTCAGCTTTATCGAAGCAATCAATAGCTTTTTTGATTTCGAATTTTTTGCTTCGCAAACCGTATGCACGTAAGGTATTATAAGCTCCAACGAGACCAGCAAAATATCCAAATCCTATGATACGATTACGGTTAGCATCGCGCAGGCACTCATAATCGATCATCGTAATTTTCTTTTCAATCATAGCTTTCATCAAATCACGATTATAAGGTTGTTCTTTGATGGTATGTGAAAAGAAAAGATAAGTTTTATTAGGGATAAGGTCTTCAATTTTCACCTCTTTAACACCGAAAAGAATATCAGCGTTTGATAAATCTTCGGAAAGAGTAAGTCCTTTATCTAAGTATTCTTGATCGGAATAGGAGCGAATAGGCGATGGTTGCACCCAGACTTCAGCGTTAAATTTCTGTAAAAGTGTAGCAGCTTGTTCAGGTGAGAAAGGTACACGTTTATCAGGAGGAGTCTTTCCTTCGCGAATAATTCCTATTTTAATCATACGTTTTGTTTAATTTTTTGCAAAGGTAATAATTAAAAAAAACTTGATGGGTAATAAATGACTTTGTACCTTTGCATAGTTAATTTTACAAAAATGAATTGGAATATTATAAAATCAACATATCAAGAGCAAAAAGAAGAAGATGTATTAACTCTGACTGGAGATAAAGTAAGTTTATTTTTGCATAATGATGATTACAATACCTTTGATTTTGTAATAGATGCCTTGATGGAGGTATGTGAACACGAGCCAGAACAAGCTGAGCAAGCTGCATGGGTAACCCACTTTGTAGGTAAATGTGAAGTGAAAATTGGGTATGAAGATGTTTTAAAGGTAATGTATAGAAAGTTAAAAGCTAGAGGGTTATCTGTAACCATCGAAAAATAATTAAAATTTATTTGGTAGTTATGTTTTTGCTACCTATATTTGCACCCCGAATTACCCAATAGGGTTGACATTGGAACGGTTTCGTAGCTCAATTGGATAGAGCATCTGACTACGGATCAGAAGGTTTGGGGTTCGAATCCCTACGAGACCACTAAAAGGCTTTAAACGTATTAGTTTAAAGCCTTTTTTATTACATACATTTTATAACTGTTCTGAGTAAACTACAAGTTAGATTTATTATTCTTTGCGCGTATTTTGTAATTGTAGTTTGTAAATTAAATTACGCATTTCCTAAATATTGAACGGGGTTTCGTGAATTGGAGGCAGTTCTGTATGGCGAATTAGATAGATTTGTAAAATTATTGTGGATAAGATTTTGTAATCCGTGATAAATTGAGAGCTATCTAATAAAAATTAGTTCATTCCACCTAATCCTTATTATAATTACTTTTTGTAGCCCCTATAAATGCCGGGTTCTACATAGTAATTGATTTTTGGGGGATTTATTAAATAAATACATAATGAAAAAAATAACGATTGCAATTGCAGCTTTAACCTTAGGAGTTAACTTTTCAGCTTGTAAAAAGGAAGACGGTTCTGATGGATTGAAGCCAATGACTTGTCCAGAACTTACATATGGTGATAAATGTCAATTTGAATTGAGACACCAGTTTTATGGTTATTACGAAGGTATTTGGACAGATCTGAATACGGGTGATGAGGATACTTGGACTATTCGCGTAGATACGGGTGATGAGAATTTGAATACCTTAACTGGATATCAATCTAAATGGACAGTTGATAAGGATGGTAATATTACGATTGCTAAACAAAAGCGTCAGAATGTTTCAGATGGAATTGAAGGGACTGGTATGTTTAAAGCTGATTCTTTAATATTGAATATAAAATATTATGATGAAGCAACGGATTTAACCCCAGAGACAGAGCTTGTTTTTAAAGGAAAACGTAACTAATTAATTGAGATTTATAATGAAAAAGATATTTGTATTACTTTCTGTTGCATTTTTAGCACTTTCATTGGATTCTTGTAAAAAGGAGGATTCAACATCTACTGGACCTGAAGCAACTTGCCCGTACTATTTAACTGGCGAAAATTGCGATAAAGCTTTACGTAATTTATTAGTAGGCACGTATTATGGACATATGACTACAGACACTGATCCAGTTGGATTTGGAGTTGAACCATCTGTTTATATTGGAAATGCTGAACTTAATACTCTTTATATTATGTACTGTGATGCAACTTTCGATAAAGATTTAAATTTTGAGATTCCATTACAAGATATGCCAGACTCAAACACTAATTCAAATGTTAAGGGTTCTGGATATTTTAAAGGTGACTCTTTAATAGGTACCTTAACAGAAGTTCTTGTAAATGGTGATGAAATTAACTATTACTTCAAAGCTAAAAAGTAATTGAAAGGGTTTCTCTCCCTAATATAAAGCTCGTCATTTTGACGAGCTTTTTTATTTTAATGCCTTTAACATTCTACTATTGCCGCTCATGTCGGTTTTTATTTCTACATCGCAAAATCCAATATTCGCGACTATTTCTTTTATTTCTTTCGCATAGTATTGATTTAACTCGAAGTATAATCTTCCACCAGATTTTAAATTTCTTAATGCATTTTCTGCAATTTTTCTGTAGAATATCAATGCGTCTTCTCCCTCTGCAAATAGGGCTACATGAGGTTCAAAATTTAATACACTAGCATGCATTTCGGCCTTTTCGTTTTGGGTGATATATGGTGGATTACTAACTATTATATCCCAAAGCTCTACTTCATTTAAATTCTCACTTAATGCATCTTCTTGTTCAATTAAAATATCTATACCTAAATCAATAGCATTCATATTTGCTTTTAGAATAGTTTTTGTATAGTAATCAGTAGCTTTAATTTTCCAGCTTTTTCTTTTACTAGCTAAAGCTAGAGCTATACAACCACTACCAGTGCAGATATCTTTTACATTTAAATTTTCCTCTTTTTCAGATTTTAATATCCAATCAACCAATTCTTCTGTTTCAGGACGCGGGATTAGGGTGTTTTCATTTACTCCAATCTTCAAATTGTAAAAATCAGCAAAGCCGCTTACGTATTGGTATGGACAAAGATTTTTCAATTTCTTTATTCCATAAAGAAACCTAAGGATTTCGCTTTCGCTAATTTTATCGTTA
>DATCKI010000231.1:0-3252 GCA_036562365.1 Bacteroidia bacterium
CCATCGCCATTAAATAGCCAAACCATCGCATCAGAGCTATCTTTCGCTTCGTTATAACTATTTCCTACGACCAAATATTTATTACTAGAAACAGCAATTATATCATTAAATACCGTGTATTCATTCGTATAATGAAGATAGGTTTTAAGCGTATCTAAATTCTCGTTTACTTTTATTAAATAGCCATGAGTACCACCATTACTTAAGTAATAGCTCTCTCCTACCATCAAATATCCATCGCCTGTTGCAACGGCGGCATGACAAAGGTCCCATTCCGCAGTACCAGCATTATTGGTTCGAATAGTATCACCATTCGCGTCTATTTTAGCGAAGTAGAAATTATATTCGTACGGATAAAACCCATTCGAATAACCAGCGATAAAATACTCCCCTGGATTATTAGCATAGATAATATCTTCAGCAATATCTATATTAGCAGTACCAATAGTTTTTTGCCATTGAAGCGCTCCTAAAGAATCTGTTTTTAGTATATACATATCGGTTGAGCCAGCACCAAAAGAGCCCGTAAACCCCACCACATAAAATCCAGAATCTGGAGCTAAAATCAGGCTATATCCTTTTTCTTCATTAGGTCCACCATATGTTCTAACCCAAGGAGTTTGAGCAAAAGAAACAAGGGAAGTAAAAAATCCAAGAACAATTAATATACTATTTTTCATTTTTTGCTCCTTTCTTATTTTTCACACCAGAGAAACTCTTTACAATTCCGGCATATCCACCGAATCCAGAGCTTTTACGTTCTGCAACAATGCCTTGAATTTGTTTCGTTCCTAGGGTAATCATCCAACCGCGCGTTAGGTCAAAACCTAAATCGACCCCAACCGAATACGAACCCCAACCGCCGTATGATACAGAACCTCCAATCATAATTTGAGGATCTGGATATCCCCAAACTTGCACCGTACCCATAGGCATGGCGTTAGAGAAAAATCTTTGTGTATAAATTAAACTTCCGTATAATTTAAAAGGAATAAATTCACGGTTATACGCAATTTGCAATTGAGACGGAAGCATTATAAATTTTCCATCTTTATATTTTCCCGAGTTAATAATACGTGTAGCCGAATCGCCTAAGTTATTTATAAAGTCTCCATTAATATCATACGGACTATTAATAGCAATTCCCTCGAAAGTAATATTCGTATCTAATTTAAGTCCTTGCGAGAAGTTATTTGCACGCATAAATCCGAAGTCCTGCATTTTTACAGAAATAGAATTTTTACGTGTTGGATCTTGCAGGTTTAAGAAGAAATCGGTCGACATACCCGAAGCATTTGGGTAGTGGTATCTATTTTTGGTAGGGTCATTCGCAAAATAGCCAAACTGCGCGCCCACATCAATCGTAAACGCATCACTCGAAGTAAAAAACGATCCATTTTTAATACGGATATCGCCAAAATTACTTCCATTAATATACGAAAGAGCCAAGCCTACATTACCAGTCCATTTTTTAGAAACGATATTATGTACAAATCCAACCGATAATTGTTGGTATGCCATATAACGTACTCTTTCATCTTTCAGATGAAGCGTATCGCCTTTAAAAGGGGAATTACCGTAGAATAAAAGCTTATAAGTATCTGGAGAGATACGAGCATGAGCTACAAATCTATTTTTATATCCAATATAATATCCCCATTTACTTTGTTGTTGATTTTTGCACATCGGAAAATGCACAAAACTCAGTTCAGCATTCAAATCAACCCCTAATCTATTTACAGGTTTTAAGCGAGCTAAAGAGCGATCTTTAATAGCTGGAGTAACTTCACGTCCACCGCTAATCACCTTTAAAACTTCGGCATTGAGACCATTAGATTGATGCTCTAAATTTGCATTTATAGAGAAATGTATAGGTCTTTGCAAATAAGGCGTAGGGAATGGATGATATTGAGGCCCAGATGAGAACCACATCATCATAGGAAACAACCAATTCAACGAATCACTAACTACAGTTGTAAGCACAGGTATAAGGTTTTATATTGAATATTTTAATTTAGCTCGTAACTTAAGATCCAGGAAATACGAATCTTTCCATTGCGCATGTGCAGGTGCACCCGAGGTATTCAGTTTAATTTTAAAACGAATACGCGTAGCGGCCTTTACATTCTTAATATTTTCTTCTAACAAAGCTCCCGCAATTTCTGAAACTACTGGATTAATAGATTCATAGTTTGAATTTATTTGAGCAGCTTGAAGTGTATTTTGGAATAGTAATGAATCTAAAACTTGTCCACTAGGATCTTCAAAATACATTTGCGCTTGCGCTTCTAATGGGAAGAAATTATTTGCCCAAAGCACAAAACCAACCGATTTCACGCCTTTATTTCCCAATAGTTTTTCCATATTCATCGAAATCGTATCTGAAAGCACCACTTGATTTAAGGCAAAAGCCAAAGGTGCTTCTACTCTTAAGTGAATTTGGGATTTAGAATTTCCATAAATAAAATCATTTCCTGCGGCCGAAGGTCCTTGCGGATTAATAATAAACTCGGCCTTCATAGCAATTCTATCTGGAATATTCTCCACAAAAGAAATAAGATTACTATTGCTTGTAGTAAAAGGAATATTTTGCTCGGTTGAAATGTATTCAGGATTACTCCATTGTTGATTAATCGCACGATTAATATTAATTATACTTCCAACAATAGGATGATTTAAAGAAACCATGGCCCCACTATTGCTATTAATACCAGTAAGTTCTTTAATTTTTACGCGAAGGTCCACTCCTACTCCATTCGTTACCTTTAGATTCATGAATAAATCTTGTAAATCTAGAGTACCCGATTTCACAATTCTAAGGGCTTTGATATCTAAGGTATCTTGAGCAAAATTAACGGTTTGCGATTTAATTTTACCTCGTGCATAATGCGGACGAAGGTTATTCAGCTTAAATTTCAAACCTACAATTTGAGTTCCTTGAGCAATAGAAAATGGAGATGCATCCGTTGGAACTTGCGCATAAATTAAGAGACGAATTCTATTCGAAAGGGTTCCATTATCGCCTGTAAAATTGATAGAATATCCATAAAGACTTCTATTCGTTACCAAAGTTGCTGGATTAACCCCATCCGAAGCTCCTATACTACCATTATGAACAAAAGTTTGTCCATCTTTAGATGCTTTTGGAATTTCAACCGTTAGATTAAGAGGTTGAGTAGCCATAGATTGAATTTCTAAATCTACCGTACCATCACTTAATAAAGCTTCAATTAACTCGGCTTGAGTTATATT